>QGUQ01000268.1 GCA_003242195.1 Bacillota bacterium
GTAGAACAGCATGACCGCCACCGCCTCGGGCAGCTCGTGGATGGCGATGGCGGTCATGCTGTTCTACACCGTCGGCGAGTTCTTCCAGGACCTGGCCGTGCAGCGCTCCCGGCGCTCCATCCGGGCACTGATGGACCTCCGGCCCGACTACGCCCACGTGCGGCGGAAGGGGGAGATCCTCCGCGTGTCGCCCGAGGCGGTGGCCGTGGGGGAGGAAATCGTCGTCCGTCCCGGGGAACGCATCCCCCTCGACGGGGAAGTGGTGGAGGGCTCGTCCTTCGTAGACACCTCCGCCCTCACGGGAGAATCGGTGCCCCGGCGGGTGGAACCCGGCGACGAAGTGATGGCGGGCATGGTCAACACCCGGGGCCTGCTCACCGTGCGGGTCACCCGGCCCTTCGGCCAGTCGTCGGTAGCCAAGATCCTGCGGCTGGTGGAGACGGCGGCCGCGCGCAAGGCACCGACGGAGCGCTTCATCACGACCTTCTCCCGGTACTACACGCCGGCGGTCGTCGCGGCCGCCGCGGTCATCGCGGTGATCCCCCCGCTGGCGGTACCCGGGGCGGAGTTCGGGGAATGGGTCCGGCGCGCCCTGGTCCTGCTGGTGATCTCGTGTCCCTGCGCCCTGGTGGTTTCGATCCCGCTGGGGTACTTCGGCGGCCTGGGCGGCGCCTCGCGCCGCGGCGTGCTGGTCAAGGGCGCGAACTTCCTGGACGCCCTGACCCGCCTGGACACCGTCGTTTGGGACAAGACGGGCACGCTGACGCGGGGCGTCTTCAAGGTGGTGGAGGTGACCCCCTACGACGGGTTCTCCCGGGACCGGGTCCTGGAACTGGCCGCCCACGCCGAGGCCTTTTCCGGCCACCCCATCGCCGCCTCCATCACCGAGGCCTACGGCCGCGCCGTCGACCGGCTGCGGGTCGCGGACTTCGAAGAGATCGCGGGCCATGGCGTGCGCGCCCGCGTGGACGGTCACCTCGTCGTGACCGGTAACGACCGGCTCCTGCACCTCGAGGGCATCCCCCACGAGACCTGCAAGGCAGAGGGCACCGTGGTCTACGTGGCGGTGGACGGCGTGTTGGCGGGGCGCATCGTCATCGCGGACGAGATCAAGCCCGAGGCGGCGGAGGCCGTTCGCGCGCTGAGGCAGCTGGGTGTGCGGCGCCAGGTCATGCTGACGGGGGATGACCGGTCCGTCGCCGAGAAGGTCGCCGCGGCGCTGGGTCTGGACGACGTGCACGCCGACCTGCTCCCGGAGGACAAGATGGCGGCCGTGGAGCGCCTGGACGCCGAGCGGCAGCGGGAGGGGCGACCCGGCGCCCTCGCCTTCGTCGGGGACGGCATCAACGACGCACCGGCACTGACCCGGGCAGACATCGGCGTCGCCATGGGAGGCCTCGGCTCGGATGCAGCCATCGAAGCGGCCGACGTGGTGATCATGGACGACAGCCCGGCCCGGCTGGCGACGGCCGTGTCCGTCGCCCGGGCCACGCGCCGCATCGTGAAGCAGAACATCGTGCTGGCCCTGGGGATCAAGCTGATCTTCGTCCTCCTGGGAGCCGCGGGCGTCGCCTCCCTTTGGGAAGCTGTCTTCGCCGACGTCGGCGTCTCCCTTCTGGCCATCCTCAACGCCACCCGCGTCCTCCACCCATCGTCTCAAGATAGGGGCTGCGCCGGATGACGGCGCTACCCCGGTGGGCTAGGATGGGGGTGGAATCCGATCAGTGGCGGAGGATGTGGGTTGCCGGTCATCACCCACGAGCCAGGGGGAACGTGAAGATGCGAAGGCTATGGTGGTTGGGCCTGGCCGTTGTCGTGCTCCTGGCCGCCGGCTCCTGGTGGTTCGGTGCGGGGGCCGGCACGGACCAGCCCACTCAGCCCGACGACCGGGGTACCGGCCCGACGGGCGCCCCTGCCCCTTCGACACAGCAGGGGACCGCGGGAACGAACGACAACGGCTTCAAGGGCATGGTCATACAGGAGCCCAAGGAGGCGCCTGACTTCGAGCTGACGGCCGCCGACGGATCCACCTTCAAGCTCTCCGACCAGCGCGGCAAGGTGGTGCTGGTCTTCTTCGGCTACACCCACTGTCCTGACGTCTGCCCCGCCACCCTGGTGGTATGGAAGGACCTGGCGCAGCTGCTAAAGGACAAGGACCGTGCGGACGACGTGCGCCTGGTCTTCGTCACCGTCGACCCGGAGCGGGACACGCCGGAACGCCTGCGCGAGTACCTGCCCCGGTTTAGCGAGCAAATCATCGGGCTCACGGGTAGTCGGGAGCAGTTGGAGCCCGTATGGAACGCCTACTCCGTCAGGCCGCAGCGGGTGGACATGCCCGAGAGCTCGGTCAAATATGTGGTAACGCATCCGGCCCAGGTATTCTTGATCGACCCCGAGGGGAAGCTCCGCCTGCTGTACCCCCTCGGCTACTCGGCCCAGGACATCGAGCACGACATCGGGTTGCTGCTGGACCAGCGGCCGGACAAGGGCTAAGAGGGTAAGGGATTGGAGGAGGGGCTCCTCATGCTGATCCAGTGCGGTCCCCGTGTCGCCATGCGCCGCGCCGTGGCAGCCGTCCTCGCCCTCCTTCTCCTGACGCTGGCCGCCGGCTGCGGGCAGGACTCCGGTCAAGGGGACGCCGGGACTCCCGCAGACGACGCTGGGCAGGCCGGGGAGCCTACCGTCACGGTCACCGGAGCCTGGGCGCGGCCCGCCCCGAAGGGTGAGATGTCGGCTGCCTTCTTCGTCATCGAGAACCAGGGAAGCGAGGCCGTGCGCCTGACGGGCGTACGCACCGACGTCGCGGCCACGGCGGAGATCCATGAGACCGTCCAGGAAGGGTCCACGGCGCGGATGCAGCGGGTGGACGCCATCGACGTGCCGGCAGGTGGCCGGGTGGAACTGGCCCCGGGCGGCTACCACGTCATGCTCATGGACCTCCAGCGCGACCTGAATGCGGGTGACGGCATCCAGCTCGTCCTGGAGTTCGCCGATGGGCAGGAGGTGACCGTCACCGCCGAGGTGCGCGATGCGCCGGCGGGCGGGCACGACGGCGCGCATTGACCCCGCTTCCGGTGCCGGTGCCGGTGCAGGGGAGGGTCACGATGCCGGTCCTGCGGCACGAGGTCACGCCTGCCGATGCGGGCCAGAAGCTCCACCGCTTCGCCCGCAAGTGGCTGCGCGGCGTGCCCCTGAGCGCGGTCTTCCGGTTGCTGCGCCAGGGACGGATCACCGTAAACGGCCGCCGGTCGCCGCGGGACACGGTGCTCCGCGCCGGCGACGTGGTCGAGGCGGTGCTCGCCGCGCCGCCGGTCCCGCCGTCTGCGCCCGCGGGGCGAACCGGGCAGGCACCGGTCTCGCGAACGCCCGCCGGGCCGGTGGCCGTGCCGGCCCCGGACATCCTCTACGAGGACGAGGAAAACC
>QGUQ01000269.1 GCA_003242195.1 Bacillota bacterium
GGGGGTGGGGGGGGTGGGGGCGGCGGCGGGGGGGGTGCCGGCGTGGCTTGCCCGCACGGTGCCCGGCCGGGGGGGGGCGGGAAGCGTCTGGGGTCGGCTCCGGGACCTCTTGGGCCGTGGCAACGCGTCGGGGTCCCTGGTGGCCGGCGGAGACGGAAGGCTCGGCAGCGCCGGTGATGGCACGGGCGGGGGTGCCGGTGCCGGGTCGCCCCTGCGGCCCGACGCCGCCGCCGCCACCACCCCTCTGCACAGGGCGCGCCCCCTGCTGGAGCTCACGCGGGACCGGGCCATCCGGTCGTGGCACGGACATTGATCCAGAGCTTGCCCGGCCTGGAGCGGCTGACCGAGCGGCTGGGACGGCAGGCGGACATCACCGCTCGCCTCCTTGAGGCCGTACCCGGCGGCGCGGCGGGGATCGGCGAGGCAGCGGTCGCCAGCACGCGGGTACACCTGCTCCTGGCCGGCCGACCGGGACTGGTCCAGGTGGTGGTCGACTCCGACGCCGGCCAGGTCTTCTACGGCCGTTCCCGGCCCGGTGAGGTACTCCACATCGACATCTTCCATGCCGAGGGCGAGGTGGACCACCGGGCGGTGGCGCGTAACCTCGTGCGGGCCGCCCGCATCTTCGCCCGCGACGCCGGGACCCACCGGATGGCGGGCCTGCCGCTGGAGCGGGTGCCCGATTACGTCGACCTGCAGACGGGAACGGGGGGCGGCCGGGCCTCGGGAACGCTGGTCTACGGGCGCCGGGCGTCCTTGCGCCTGGCCCACCGCAACCACGTGCACCTGGCCATCGGCCTGCCGCGCCCCGTCTGGGGCTTCGCCGTGTACGCCGTGGCGGCGGTGGAGGAGGTCGTCCTGGCCTCGGGCCTCGAACTGCGGCGGGTGGAGCGGGTTGAGGTGGTCCGGGGGCAGGGCGGGCGGCCCCTTGACCTGAGCGACTACGCGACGGCATCGGACTCCTTGCTTCGCGAGGCACCGGGCGGCGCGGGAGCGGGCGGTCTCGCGCCCGCCCATGAGGCCGCCGACAGCCGGTCCGGGACCACCGTCCACGGGCGCGCGTCATCCCGATGGGGCGGGGCGGAGGATGCCTTGGCGGGCGAGGGGTCTTCCCCGGACACGCCAGGGGAGGTCGGCGCTGGCGGCGCAGCCGGCGCCCGCGGCGGGCCGGGCGGTGCCTCGGCTCCGGGTGCGGTCGGGGATGGGCCGGCTGCCTGGTCGGGGTCGATCCCGTCCCCTCCCGTCAGCGAGGCCGATCGGCACCGCCTACTGCGCCTGGGGCTCGGGCTCCTGCGGGAGACGGGCCTCGACACCGGCCTCGCCCTCCTCGAGCGGCTGGCTGGCGGTGCCGCCGCCCGCGACTTGCAACTAGCCGGCACCGGGCACGAGGACATCCGCCGGTGGCTGGCAGAACTGCGGGCCGCGGGCCTCTTGCACCGGGACGGGGAGCGGTACCGGCTGAGCGAGACGGGGCAGCAGTTGCTGTGGCTGCTGCGCAGGGAACCCGCCGAGGTGCGCCTGGCCTTGCGCAAGGTGTTGCGGCACCGGCCCGTGCATCCGGACCGGCACCCCGGCCGCGGCGGTCCCGTGGTCTACGACGACGAGGTGGGCCCCGACGTCAACCGGAGGGTGGTGCAGCCCTGGCAAGCCGGCGGCCGCGGCGACGGGATCGCCGTGACGGAGACGGTCGTCGCAGCCCTGGCCCGCCACGGGTTGCCGCTGCAGGTCACACCCGGCGAGTTGCGGCAGTACCGGCGGGTGCGTAGGCAGCCGGTGGACGTCTGCCTGCTGCTGGATGCCAGCGCCAGCATGGCGGGCAGCCGCATCCGCGCCGCCAAGGACCTGGCCCGGCAGCTTCTGGTGTCCACGCGGGACCGGGTGGCGGTCGTCACCTTCCAGGAGCGGTCGGTGCAGGTGCAGGTTCCCCTGACCCGCAACACCCGCCGCGTGGAACGCGGGCTCAGCCAGATCCAGCCCTACGGGCTGACGCCCCTGGCCCAGGGCCTGGACGTGGCCGTGGCCTTCTTGCGGGAGTCGCGGGCCCGCAACCCGTTGCTGGTGCTCATCACCGACGGGATCCCCACGGTCCCCTACCGGTCCGCCAACCCCCTGGAGGACGCCGTGCAGGTGGCCAGGCAGCTGGCCGCCGGCCGTCACGGTCAGGTGGGCTTCACGTGCATCGGGCTCCAGCCCAACGAACGGTATCTGCGCGAGCTGGTGGGCGCCGCCGGCGGCCGGTTGTACGTGGTGGATGAGCTGGAGCGCGACACGCTGGTGGCCATCGTGCACCGGGAACGGTGGCAACGGAAGGAGCGCACCCGGACGCTCTAGGGCGCGGGAGCCGGGGCTGCACCAAACGGCATGGTCGGTCACCCGGCCTTCTCCCTGCCTTCTCCCGGCATTCTCCCGGCATTCCCCCGGCATGCCACCCCCCCCCCTCGACGCTCCTCTCGCCGCGCGGCGCAGGGTCCCGCAGGAATGAGAGGGCGGACGAAGAACTGCCCCCGCTTGGGGGCGATGCTCTTGGAGATCCGAAGTGATCTTGGGGGTCCGGCCCGATGATCCCCCGGCGGGTCGCGGGCCGCTGGCGCCTGCGACCCGCACCCCAGGACGACTGTGAGCGACTGCAACGGGAACTGGGCATCGGGCCGGTGGCGGCCCGCGTCCTCGTGGCCCGGGGCTGGCGGGAACCGGACGCTGTGCGCCGGATCTGGGAGGGGCGGGAGCCCCTGCACGATCCCTACCTCCTGGACGACCTCGATCAGGCTGTGGAACGCATCCGCCGCGCCCTGAGGCGGGGCGAGCGCATCCACATCATCGGGGACTACGACGTCGACGGCGTGGCCGCCGCGGCCCTCCTCTGGCGCGGGTTGCGCCAGCTGGAACCCGGCGCGGCCGTGGACGTGTACATACCGGACCGGCATCGCGAGGGGTATGGCATCTCCCGGGCCGCCATCGCGGCGGCGCGGGAGGCGGGCGCGACGCTGGTCATCACCGCGGACAACGGGATCGCCGCCCACCAGTCCCTGGCCGAAGCCGCCCGGCTCGGCCTCGACGTGATCGTCACCGACCACCACCAGCCCCAGGGGGAATTGCCCCCCGCCGTGGCCGTCGTCAACCCGCACCGGCCCGGTTCGTCCTATCCCAACCGCCACCTGTGCGGCGCCGGGGTGGCCTTCAAGCTCTTGCAGGCCCTGGTCGGCGAGCCGCCGGCAGACCCCGGGCTGTGGCAGCTGGTGGCCCTCGCCACCATCGCCGATGTCGTGCCTCTGGTCGACGAGAACCGCGCGCTGGTGCGGCGGGGTCTCGCGGGCCCACCCCTCGGAGCCCCCCCCCGTCCGGCCCCCCCCGTCGCGCGCCCTCTCCTTCCCCCCCCCCTTTTTTACAAATCCCAGCCCCCCCAAGCCCAACTCATCGCCCTT
>QGUQ01000270.1 GCA_003242195.1 Bacillota bacterium
CCGTGGGACGGAGGGCACGCCTCCGGGGCCGGCGGCTGTGCTTGGGGAAGGCGCGGCCCCCCACGCCACGGCGCGCCGGGACGGCCAGCCGGAGCGGCCCGCCCGCGACGGCGGCCTTGCCGGCGGTCCTGCCTGGCCCCGGCGGTGGCGGCTCACCCTGTCCTTCTCCCTGCCCCACACAGGACGTTGGGACTGGCAACTGGCGGGTTGGGGGGAAAGGGCCACGGTCCACCTGGCGGTGGAGGAACCAGTGGCCAGGGCTCTCGAGGACGACGGCGTCCTCCGCGACGAACTTGCCGGAATTCTGAGGGGGGCGGGGCTGGTGCCGGCAGGCGTGCACATCACCGGTTCGGGCGGCGGTTCATCCCCGTCCCGTCCCGTGCCCGCCGCGCCTCCTTTCCCCGGGGCGCGCCCCGCGGCCGCGGGCAACACCGGCCGGGGAGGGTTCGACGTCCGTGTCTGAGGCCCGTACAATGGAACCAGGCCGCCGCCGGGAACCGGAGGGAAGGCGGGCTGCTGCGGCCCTGCAGTACCGGCCGGACCGGGACGCCGCGCCCCGGGTCGTGGCCGCCGGGTGCGGCTCCCTCGCCGAGCAGATCGTCCGGCGTGCCCGGGAGGCCGGCGTCCAGGTGATCGAGTCGCCGCTGGCCGAGGTCCTGGCCGGGCTCCCCGCCGGGGAAGAGATCCCGGAAGCCCTCTACGGCGTGGTGGCCGAACTGCTGGCCTTCGCCATGCGCCTGGACAGCCGGCTGGCCGGACGGTGGCAGGCCGGCGGTCCGGCGGGCCCGGCAGGCCCCATGGGCCCGGACGGCGGTGGGACCGGGGGAAGCGAGGGAATGCCGTGATCCAAGCCATCCGTTACGAGCCGGGGACGCTCTGGCTCCTGGACCAGCGGCGCCTGCCGGCGGAGGAAGCCTGGGTGGCCTGTTCGTCCGTGGAGCAGGTGGCCAGGGCCATCGAGTCCATGGTGGTGCGCGGCGCACCGGCCATCGGGATCGCGGCCGCGTATGGCGTGGCGCTGGCCGCAAGGCGGCTGGCGCAGGGCGTTGGGGACGCGCCGGTGCAGGGGGCCGCGGAGGGCGCCGTCGACCGTGCCATCCGCCGGTTGGCAGACACCCGGCCGACGGCCGTCAACCTGCACTGGGCCCTGGCCCGCATGGAGGAACGGTACCGCCGGGAGCGTGACGCCGGGGCCGGGCTAGGGGAGCTGGCCCAGGCCCTGGAAGCCGAGGCGCGGGCCATCCAGGAGGAAGACCTGGCCATGTGCCGCCGCATGGCCGAGTATGGGGCCGACCTGCTGCCCGAGGGCGCCCGGGTGCTGACCCATTGCAACACCGGGGCCCTGGCCACCGGCGGCCACGGCACGGCCCTGGGGGTGATCCGCACCGCCTGGAGCCGGGGCCGCCTCCGTCACGTCTGGGTGGACGAGACTCGGCCCGTCCTTCAGGGTGCCCGCCTGACAGCCTGGGAGCTGCTCAAGGAGGGGATCCCCCACACCCTGATCGTCGACGGGGCGGCGGCTTCCCTCATGCGGGCCGGGCGGGTGGATGCGGTGCTGGTGGGTGCCGATCGCATTGCGGCCAACGGTGACACCGCCAACAAGATCGGCACCTACATGCTGGCGGTGCTGGCGCGGCATCACGGCATTCCCTTCTACGTGGTCGCGCCATGGTCGACGGTGGACCCCGCCCTGCCCTCGGGAGCCCACATCCCCATCGAGGAGAGGAACCCGCAGGAGGTCGCCGGCTACGGCGAGGCCCGCTGGGCCCCGGAGGCGTCGCCGGTGGCCAACCCCGCCTTCGACGTCACCCCCGCGGAGCTGATCACTGCCATCATCACCGACCGCGGCGTGTTACGCCCGCCCTACGAGGAGGGCATCGCCCGGCTGGCGGCCGAGGCGGGCCGGGCAACCTCCGCCGCGCCGGAGAGACGGGGGTGACTGGGAAGGGTCGCATCGATTCCGGGTCGCGTTGGGCACGGGCCACCGCCCTGCGGGCCGGTGTCGAGAAGGGGAGCCCCGTTCTCGACTCTTCCCCGTTCGCTAGAACGCTCTTACCCTCAACCTCCACACCGGGCTGGCGATCCCACGCCCGTAGGCGGGGAGATTTCTGCCTGTGATGGGTTGTAACGAGGGCGGGAGGCATCCGGGCCCGCTGGGGGATGGGGGAGGGGTACGAAGGGTGAGGTGACGGTCCTTCCCAGCGCCTAGAATGTGGCTGCTCGCCGCCCTGCACCCGCATGGGCGATGAGAGCGCCGGCGATGGCTAGCACGGCGTCCGCCAAGTTCAAGGCGAGAGAGAGACCGTGCAGGCGGCCGAAAACCTCCGTACCCCGTACGGCATGGGCCTGGGGGAGCAGGATCTCGCGATTGTACACCGCGATGGCCAGCGCCGCGACGGCGACGATCAGGCGCCAGCGCGCCCCGCCGCCCGCCGGGCTCCGGCGGGCCACAAGCCACTCGGCCAGGGCCAGCAAGGCGGCGGCACCCGCCAGGACCTCGCCCAGCCGGAAGTACGTGGGGAAGAGGGCGGCCACGATCTCCCCGAACTGTTCAGGGAAGACCCGGAAAAGGGTAGGAGTGAGGACGGCGCCGAAGTAGCCCATGACCCCCACCCATACCGCCATCACCAGGCCGTAGAGCGTACGCATGATCGCGGACAAGGTTACACCTCCGCCGGCCGGGTCATGGAGACCTCACGGGCTTGGCATGACCTCACGGGCTGGGATAGGCGGCCGCCACCAGGATGGTGCTGATGACCGCCAGGGCGAAGGGCACGGCGGCCGGCGTGTCCGGCTTGCGTCCCCGCGCCACGCCCATGTGGGCCACGACCGCCGCCAGCAGCATGAGCACCGGGTGCAACAGGGACACGGCGCGCGTTCCTACGGTCGCCAAAAGGATCAAACCGAGGAAGGCCTGGAGATCGAAGAGCCCGAGGTACAGGCCGGTCAGCGGCCGTTCGGCCGGCAGGGCGCGGCCGGTGAACATACGATAGCCCGTCCAGATCACCCGCAGGACGTTCATCACGAAGACAATGGGTCCGAGAAAACCATGTACCTGTGTCATAGCTCGCCTCCCACCGAAGATGCTGCACGGATTGACGGGATGCGGTTGCGGCGCGGGGGCCGGGTGTGCGCCAACCTGCAACGCCCGGCCCCCACCGGTGCCGGGCGGCTTCAGTACTCCGTCCGCACCTCCACCCGGCCCTCGTCATCGTAGATGTAGAGAACGCCTTCCTTCTCGTCGCGTGTCCGCTTGTGGGAGCCATCGCAGAAGGGCTTGTTCTTGGACAGCCCGCAGGCGCAGATCCAGATGCTCTTGTTGGGGTCTTCCGGCTTGACCTCGTACGGCCTGTTCCGGTCGTGGCGGACCAGGCGGCTCATGAGGACCCTCCTCTCTGCGGTCTCGCAAGGG
>QGUQ01000271.1 GCA_003242195.1 Bacillota bacterium
TATCGGTCCGCGACCCACCAGAACATCCCCAGTGTCTCTGGTCGGAGGCTTCAAATGTGAAAAAAAGCGCGGTCACGCTCTTCCCGCAGCCCGACTCCCCCACCAGCGCCACCGCCTCGCCCAGCCGGACGGTCAGGTCCACGCCGCGGACGGCAGGTACCTCACCCCGCCCGGTGAAGAAGGTGACGTGCAGGTCCTCCACGGCCAGCAGGGGCTCTCCTACCGCCGGCGCATCCCGCGGTTCCTCCGCCAGCACGGTCCCACCTCCCGCCCGCCCCCGCAGCGTGCCACCGTCAGCGGAGCCGCGGGTCCAGGGCGTCCCGCAGCCCATCCCCCAGGAAGTTGAAAGCCAGCATGGTGATGCAGATGAACGCGGCCGGGAAGAACAGCGCCCACGGCGCCGAGCGCAACGCCCGGTTGCCCTCGGCCGCCAGCACCCCCCAGGAGGCCACCGGCGCCTGTACGCCCAGTCCCAGGTAACTGAGGAACGCCTCGCTGAAGATGGCCTCCGGAACCAGCAGGGTCACCGTCACCAGGATGGGGCCGACGGCGTTGGGCACCAGGTGGCGCCATACCACCCGCCAGGGCGGGATCCCCATGACCCGCGCCGCCAGGACGAACTCCCGCTGCTTGAGGCTCAGGACCTCGCCGCGGACGATGCGGGCCATGCCCGTCCAGTAGACGGCTCCCAGGGCGACGAAGACGTTGTCCAGCCCCGGCCCCAGCACCACCATCAGGAGGACGACGTAGAGGATGAAGGGCAACCCGTAGATGACGTCGATGATGCGCATCATGATGTTGTCCACCACGCCGCCGTAGAAGCCGGCGATGGCCCCGTAGGCGACGCCGATGGTGAGGCCGATGAGGCTGGCCATGACGCCCACGGCCAGGGAGATACGGGCGCCGTAGAGGACGCGGGTCAGGAGGTCGCGGCCCAGGTGGTCGGTGCCGAACCAGTGGGCGGCGCTGGGCGGCCGGTTGGCCTCGACCAGCACCTGGGCGTCGTAGCTATAGGGCGACAACTCCGGACCGATGAGGGCCCCCAGGGCGATGAGGCCGATCACCACCAGGCCCGCCATGGCCGCCCGGTTCCTCTGCAGACGCCGCCACGCGTCCTGCCAGTAGCCCGCCGGGCGCTCGCGGGCCGGGCCGGGAACCCGTATCCGCGGTGAAAGTGGTTGGACAGGAGGCGTCGCGGTGTTCACCTGCACCCCTCCCCGGCTCGCCTTGACGAGCAAGGCCCCGGCCCGCCCTCGGAGGCGCATCCTCAAAGGCGGATCCGGGGATCCACGGCGCGGTACGCCAGATCCACCAGCACGTTGGCCACCACCAACAGGACGCTGTAGAACATGGTCACGCCCATGATCACCGTGTAGTCGCGGTTGGTGACGCTCTGGACGAAATACTTGCCCAGGCCCGGAATGGCGAAGACCTGCTCCACCACGAAGCTGCCCGTCAGCACACCGGCGGCCAGGGGACCCAAGTAGGTGACCACCGGCAGGATGGCGTTGCGCAAGGCGTGGACGAACACCACCCGGCCGGGTGCCAGTCCCTTGGCATGGCAGACGGTGATGAAGTCCTGGCGCAGCACTTCCAGCATGTTGGCCCGTACCAGGCGGGCGATCACCGCCGTGGGTAGGGCGGCCAGGGCCAGGGTCGGCATCACCGCCTGGGCGGGCTTGCCCCACAGGCCCGCCGGCAGCCAGCGCAGTCGGTAGGCGAAGACGTAGATCAAGAGCCCCGACAGGATGAAGTTGGGCACGGACACCCCCAGGGTCGCGCCCAGCATGGCCAGGCGGTCCGGCCAGTTCCCGTGGCGCAGGGCGGCCAGCACGCCGATGCCCACGCCGGCCACCAGGGCCGTGGCGATGGCCAGGGCCCCCAGGGCCGCCGAGACCCGGAACCCCTCGGCGACGATGTCGTTGACGGTGCGGTTGGGGTACGTGAAGGAGGGGCCCAGGTCCCAGATCGCCAGCCGGCGCAGGTAGTCCAGGTACTGCCGCCACAGGGGCCAATCCAGGTGGTAGCGAGCCTCCAGGTTGGCCCGCACCGCCGGCGGGAGGTCCTTCTCGGCGTCGAAGGGACCGCCCGGCACGGCGTGCATCATGAAGAAGGTCAGGGTGGCGATGGCCCACAGGGTGAGCAGCGTCACCAGCAGGCGCTGCGCGGCGTAAGCCATCCCGCTCCCTCCCTGCCCCAGCAGCGCCCGGGCCAGGCCCCTCCGAGGCCCGTGCCAGCCCGAGCGTCACTTACCCTCGATATAGGCCCACTTGTAGTCGGTCGTCCCCAGGGCCGTGCGGAAGACGCCCTTGACGTAAGGCTTCTCCTGGTACACGTTGACCCCAAAGTACAGGGGAGCCACGGCCATGTCCTCCAGCAGGATCTTCTCGGCCCCATGCATGTTGCGGAAGCGGACCTGCTGGTCGGCCGTCGCCTTGGCCTCGCGGATCAGCCGGTCGTACTGGGCGTTGGACCAGCCGATGCGGTTGTTCCCGCCTCCCGTCACCCACAGGTCCAGGAAGGTCATGGGGTCCAGATAGTCGCCCACCCAGTTGCCGCGGCTGAGGTCGAACTGGCCCCGCTTCGTCGTCTCCAGGTACACCTTCCAATCCATGGCCTGGAGCTCCACTTGCACGCCCAGGTTCTGCTTCCACATCTGCTGGTAGGCTTCGGCGAGGGCGCGGTTGGTGTCGTTGTCGTTGTAGAGGTAGGTGACCTTCGGGAAGCCCCGTCCGTCCGGGTAGCCGGCCTCCGCCAGCAGGCGCCGCGCGGTTTCCACGTCGGCGTCGGGGAAGAAGTCGCCCCCTTCCTCCCGGAAGTCCTTGCCCGTCACCGGGTTGGTGATGCCGTAGGGGACGAAGGCCAGGGCCGGCCGCTGCCCGCCGCGCAGAACCTGCTCCACGATGGCCTTCCGGTCCAGGGCCAGGGCGAAGGCCTTCCGCACCCGCGGGTCGTCAAAGGGCTTCTTGCGAGTGTTGAAGTAGATGGAAGTCACGCTGATCATGGGCGACGTCTTCGCCTCGCCACTGGCCAAGAGCTGCGGGACGTCCTGCGGGTTCAAGTTGCCGTTGGAATCCAGCTCGCCGTTGGCGTACATGGTCTCGGCGGTGCTGCCGTCGTTGACCATGACGATGTGCATGCGATGTAGGCGCACCTTGTCCTTGTCCCAGTAGGTGTCGCTCTTGACCAGGTCGATGTGGCTGTCGTGGACCCACGCCTCCATCTTGAAGGGCCCGTTGCCGATGTAGGTGGCCGCCTCCCCCGCCCAGTTGGGGTTGGACTCCACGGTGGCGCGGTGGACGGGCAGCAGCGTCGGGAAGGCCGTCAGGCTGAGGAAATAGGGCGTGGGCGTCTCCAGAGTGACCTGCAAGGTTTTGTATCCAGGGGCTTGAACCCGACCCGGG
>QGUQ01000008.1 GCA_003242195.1 Bacillota bacterium
ATGTTAAAAGAAGCCCGCGGTGGCCCGGCGCGGCCTGGCCGGGCAGGCCTACGCCATGTTGTCGGGTGGGGGCCTGGCTCCCTTCCGCCGCGCTGCCGAGACACCCATCCAGCTCCTGGAGTCGGGTCCCGTGGCCGGGGTCACGGGGGCTGCCCTGCTGGGACGGGCCGTGGGGCGGCCCAACGTGATCGCCTTCGACGTGGGCGGGACCACCGCCAAGGCGTCCCTGGTGCAGGACTACCGGCCGTCCATCCGCACCGACTACCGGGTCGAGGCGACCCCCACGTGGCCCGGTTACCCCGTCCAGATCCCGGTGGTGGACATCGTCGAGGTCGGGGCCGGCGGCGGTTCCATCGCCTGGATCGATCCGGCGGGTGCGGCCCGCGTGGGACCGGCGAGCGCCGGGGCCGACCCGGGTCCCGTGGCCTACGGCCGCGGCGGGACGGAACCGACCCTGGCCGACGCCAACCTGGTGGCCGGGCGTTACAACGCGGAGAACTACCTGGGTGGCGAGCTGGCCCTGGACGTGGACGCCGCGGCCCGGGCCATCGAGGACCTGGGTCGCCGGCTGGGCCTCGATCGGGACAGTTGCGCCCTGGGGATCGTGCGGCTCGCGGAGGCGGTGATGGCCAAGGCCCTGCGCCTGGTGTCCCTGGAGCGCGGCCGGGACCCGCGCGACTTCACCCTCATCGCCTTCGGCGGGACGGGACCGGCCCATGCCGCAGCCCTGGCGGCGGAGCTGCGCATCCCGGAGGTCATCATCCCGCGCCATCCCGCGGTGTTCTCCGCCTGGGGCATGGCCACGGCCGACCTGCGGGTGGACCGGGTCCAGACCATGGTGGTGCCGCTGGAGGAACCGTACCTGGCCCGTATCAACGAGGCCTGGCGGGAGCTGGAGCGGGAGGCCCGGGCGGCCCTGCGCCACGAGGGGGTGCGCCGGCCGGTGCTCTACCGCCAGGCCGCCATGCGGTATGTCGGGCAGGAGCACACGGTGACCGTGCCCGCCACGGCGGGGACCTGGACCCCGGCTCACCTGCGCCGGATGGTCAACCGTTTCCACCAGGCCCACCGGCGCCGCTATGGCTTCCGGCTGGACGCCCCCGTGGAACTGGTGCGCCTCCACGTGACGGCCGTGATGACCTCCGGGCGGCGCCTGCCGCCTTCCCTCACCGCCAGCGGCACGGAGGCCGGCACCGGCCGGGTCGCCGATGCCCTCCAGGGGCACCGGCGGTGCCTCCTGGAGTCGGGGTGGCACGAGGTTCCCGTCTTCCAGCGGGACCTGTTGCCCCCGGGCGCGGAACTGGAAGGCCCGGCCCTGATCGAGGAGGCGGCCACGGTGACGGTGGTTCATCCGGGGCAGCGGGTACGGGTCGACGCCCTAGGCAACCTGTGGATCGCCACGGGGGTGTGATCGTGGATCCCTTCACCGTCGAGGTCATCAAGGAAGGCCTCCAGGCGACGGCCCAGGAGATGTTCATCGCCCTGGGCCAGTCCAGCCAGAGCCCGATCATCTACGAGGTGCTGGACTACGCCACGGGCCTGACCGACGCCGAGGGGCGCCTCGTGGCCCAGGGGCAGGGGGTCCCCGGCTTCATCGGCTGTCTCGACTTCGCCGTCCGGGAGGCCCTGGCCAAGTTCGGCGACCGCCTCCACGAGGGCGACATCGTCGCCATCAACGACCCCTTCCTGGGGGGAGGCACCCACCTCTCCGACGTGACCTTGCTGATGCCGGTCTTCGTGGCGGGCCGGCGGGTGGCCTTCGTCGCCAGCAAGGCCCACTGGACCGAGGTCGGGGGCATGCATCCCGGGTCCTGGAGCCCCGACGCCACCGAGGTCTACCAGGAGGGGCTGCAGCTCCCCTGCGTCAAGGTGGTGGAGCGGGGGCGTCTGAACCACGCCCTGCTGGACGTCATCGCGGCCAATGTGCGGCTGCCGGAGCAGACCCTGGGCGATTTCTGGGCCCAGGTGGCCGCCCTCAAGGTGGGCGCCCGGCGGGTGGTGGACCTCTGCCAGCGCTACGGGGTCGACGGGGTCCTGGAGGCGATGGACGCCCTGCAGGAACAGGGCTATGAGATCACGCGCCGTGCTTTGGCCCGGATCCCCGAAGGGGTCTACGAGGCCGAGGACTTCATCGACGGGGACGAACGGGCCGGAGCCGAGCGCCTGCCCGTGCGGGTCAAGGTGACGGTGCGGGACGGGCGGATGATCTGCGACTTCACCGGTTCCTCCCCCCAGGTGCCCGGTCCTTTGAATTGCACGCGGTCCGTCCTGATCTCGTCCGTGCGGGCGGCCTTCAAGGCGGTGACCGATCCAGCCTTCCCCGCCTGCGACGGCTGTTTCCGGCCCCTGGAGATCGTCTGCCCGGACGGGACCATCTTCACCGCCCGGCGCCCGGCGGCCACCTCGACCTACTTCGAGGTCGACCAGATGGCTTGCGACCTGGTCTGCAAGGCCCTGGCGGAGGTCGTCCCCCACCGCCTGACGGCGGGCCACTACCTGTCGGTGTGCGGGACCATCCTGGCCGGCCGCACCCCCGAGGGCGAGGACTGGCTGCTGGTGGAGCCCCAGGTGGGCGGCTGGGGAGCGGCGGCCGACCGGGACGGGACCGGCGCCCTCTTCAACATCGGGGACGGAGAGACCTACATCCTTCCGGTGGAGGTGGCGGAGACCCGGTATCCGGTGCGCATCGAGCGGTTCGCCCTCAACACCGAGCCCGGCGGCGACGGCCGCTACCGGGGCGGGTTCGGGTGCATCCGGGAGTACCGGGTCCTGGCCCCCACCCATCTGACGGCCAGCTTCGGCCGCCACCGCACGCCGCCCTGGGGCGTGGCCGGCGGCCGGCCCGGCACGCCCAACCGGATCCGGATCTTCGGGGCCGACGGCCGCCTGCGCTGGGAAGGCGGCCGGGTGGCCCGGCACCCCCTGGCGCCCGGGGACCGCGTCCAGCTCATCACGGGGGTGGGCGGCGGTTGGGGACCGCCCGAGGCACGGCATCCGGAGGACGCGGCGCGGGACCACCGACTGGGCTACGTCCGGGAGGAGGTGCCGGGGCCCGTCACGCCGCCGGCGAGCCAGCCGCAACCCCGTAACGGGCCAGCGGCTGCCGGCGAGTCCAGGGGGGAGCGGCCGGGAGGTGGGAACGGTGCGGATCGGCATTGACGTGGGAGGAACCAACACCGACGCCGTCCTGCTGGACGGCCGGCGCGTCGTGGCCTGGTACAAGGAGCCCACCAGCGACGACGTGACGGCGGGCATCACCGGGGCGATCCGGGGCGTTCTCCGAGCGGCGGGTTGCGGGCCGGCCGCCGTTCGGGCGGTGATGATCGGCACCACCCACTTCGCCAACGCCGTCGTCGAACGCCGGTTGGAGCCCGTGGGTATCATCCGGATCGGCCTGCCCGCAACGGCCGCGCTGCCGCCCCTGATCGACTGGCCGCGGGACCTGGCGGCCTGCGTGGGCGACCACGTGTACCTGGTCCGGGGCGGCCACGAGTACGACGGCCGGCCCATCGCGCCCTTGGACGAAGCTGCCCTGCGGGAGGCCGGCCACCGGTTGCGCCGGGCGGGGATCCGGGCGGCTGCCGTCACGGCCGTCTTCTCGCCCGTGGATCCCTCGGCGGAGCGGCGGGCCCTGGCGATCCTGCGGGAGGTGCACCCCGAGCTGAGGGTCACCCTCTCCCACGAGATCGGTCGCCTGGGGCTCCTGGAGCGGGAGAACGCCACCGTCCTCAATGCCAGCCTGACCGGGCTGGCGGGACGCCTGGTGGCCGGCTTTGGCCGGGCCCTGGAGGAGCTGGGCCTGGCCTGCCCCTTCTACTTCACCCAGAACGACGGCACGCTGATGGACGCCTCCCAGCTGGAACGGTTCCCGGTGCGCACGGTATCGTCGGGGCCCACCAACTCCATGCGGGGCGCTGCCTTCCTCAGCGGGCTGCGGGACGCGGTGGTCGTCGACATCGGGGGCACCACCACCGACGTCGGGGTGCTGGTCCGCGGCTTCCCCCGCCCGGCCGCGGCGTCGGTGGAGGTCGGCGGGGTGCGCACCAACTTCCCCATGCCCGACGTGTTGTCCGTGGGCCTGGGCGGCGGCAGCTACGTCCGGGAGGAACCCCTGGCCATCGGGCCTCGCAGCGCCGGCTACCGCATCCGGGAAGAGGCCCGGGTGTTCGGCGGGGACCGGCTCACGGCGACCGACCTGGTGGTCGCGGCCGGTCGTGCCAAGGTGGGCGACCGCCGGCGCGTCCTCGGTCTGCCCGGGGACCTGGTCCGGAAGGGGCTGGAGCGTATCGACCAAATCCTCGCGGAGGCCGTGGACCGCGTGAAGACCAGCGCCGATCCCGTGCCGGTCATCGCCGTGGGCGGCGGCTCCATCCTGATGCCCGACCGTCTCCCCGGCGCTGCGGAGGTCGTGCGGCCGGAACACTTCGCCGTGGCCAACGCGGTGGGCGCGGCCATCGCCCAGGTAGGGGGCGAGGTGGACCGGGTGGTCTCCCTGGAGGGAACCACGCGGGAGCGGGCGCTGGCGGCGGTGCGGGAGGAAGCGGTGGAGCGGGCCCTGGCGGCCGGTGCACGGCCGGGCACCGTCGACATCGTGGACCAGGACGAAGTGGCCCTGGCCTACTTGCCTGGCAACGCGGTGCGCCTGCGGGTCAAGGCGGTGGGCGACCTGGCACTGGAGCGGGCCGGCGGGGGAGGGATGTGATCCATGCCGTGGACGGTCACTTTGGACGACGTGGAAGCGATCGCCGTGGGCTCGGGGATCCTGGGGACGGGGGGTGGCGGCAACCCCTACCTGGGCAAGCTCCAGTTGCGGCGTCACCTGGAAGAAGGACGCAGCGTGCGGGTCCTGGCCGTGGACGACATCGCCCCGGATGCCCTGGGCTGCGGTATCGGCGGCATGGGCGCGCCCACCGTCGGCTACGAGAAGCTGCCGGCCGGCACCGAGATGGTGGCCGCCGTGGAGGCCCTGGCCCGTTACGCGGGGCGGCCCCTGGACTTCGTGGTGCCCGGTGAGATCGGCGGGGCCAACGGGATCGTGCCCCTCATCGTCGGCGCCCTGACGGGCCTGCCCGTCGTCGATGCCGACCCCATGGGGCGGGCCTTTCCCGAACTCCAGATGGACACCTTCATGATCAACGGGGTTCGTCCCTCGCCCTTCGCCCTGGCCGATGTCCACGGGCACGCGGTCATCTTCGACCGGGTGACCGATCCGCTGTGGGCGGAGCGGCTGGCCCGGGCCACCACCATCGGCATGGGCGGTTCGGCGGCCCTGGCCATGCCCCTGGTGACGGGACGGCAGGTCAAGGACTTCGGGATTCCGGGCACCCTGTCCCTGGCCCGCCGCCTGGGGCGGGCGGTGCTCCAGGCCCGCGCCCGGCACGCCTCGCCCGTGCCGGCCATCCTGGCGGAGGTGCCGGGCGTCCACCTGCTGGACGGCAAGGTGGTCGACGTCGAGCGGCGAACGGTGCAGGGGTTCGCCCGCGGCCGCGTGCGGGTGGAGGGACTGGACCGGTTCCAGGGCGCGGTCCTGGAGATCGAGTTCCAGAACGAGTACCTGGTGGCGCGGCGGGACGGCCGGGTGGAGGTGACGACCCCCGACCTGATCTGCGTCATCGACGCCGATACCGGCGAGCCGGTGTCCACCGAGGTGCTGCGCTACGGCCTGCGGGTCAGCGTCCTCGGCCTGGCGGCCCCCCGCCAACTGAAGACGCCCGCGGCCCTTGAGGTCGTGGGGCCTCGCGCCTTCGGCTACGATGTGGAGTTCCGGCCGCTCCCGGGCGACCTCCTGGCGAGGCCGGAAACCCGGCGCCCCGCGCCGGCGGAAGCGGCGGGCCCCATGGCATGAGGCGCGGGCCGGGGAGGTCAGGGTCCCTGCCGCACCACGACCAGCGGCGCGTAGGCCTGGGGCGGGTCCGACATCAGCATCGGGAAGGCCGCCCAGAGGGTGACGGAAGCTCCCGCCTGGAGATCGTTCAGGCTGCCGTGGCGACCGTCCTCCCGGAGGATGACCGTGTGGTCGTCCACCGCGATCCAAACGGCGCCCCCGGTGCCCGCCACATGGGGAGGGAGGGGACGGCCCCGGACCAGCAGGCGCGCCCGCCCCGACCCATCGCCGGGTGCGGCGGGCGCCCGTTCCTCCACGATCCCTTCCAGGTACGGCTCGACCAGGACGGTCCCGGCGTCGGCCTGGGCCGGGTAGGATTCGCGGATGCCACCGCGAATCCAGGCCCGCACGCTCTGGCCGGGCTGGAGGGCACCCTCCGCAGGGAGGGGGACGAAGTGCCGGCCCACGCTGGCTCCCACCTGGGTTTGGTCGTCGACGGTCAGCCAGATGGGCAGCGGCGATCGAGTCGAACCGGCGCCGTTGGAGGGTTGGGCGCCGTTACCGGCGGTGCGGTGTTCCTCGACCAGGATCCGCCAGTGGTCGGAGCCGGCGCCGGCGGCGGCTCCGGCGGTGGCACCGGTCCCCGAACCGGCGGGCGATGGGGGAGGCGCCAGGGGCTCCACCTGGGTGATGACGCCGCGGATGGCGGGCGGATCGTCCGGTCGCGATCCCTCCAGCTCCTCGGGGCGGGCGGGCCGGTCCGCGCTTGTGCGCAAGAATCCCGCCGTCGCTGCCAGCGCTCCGGCCACCACCAGGACGACCCACCACGCCTTGCCTTTCACGGGCCGGCACCTCCCCTTGTCCTCCACCGGAGGGAAGCCTTGCGTGCCTCGGGGTCTGCGCTGTCTGTGAGATAGACGGCGGCTGGCGAGGAAGGGTTCCCACGCCCACCGGCTCTCATCCCAGGGCGGTGAACGGAACACGGGGAAAGCGGAATCGGTGGACCCGGGAAGGTAGGGCGGGCGCGCCGGCGGGCCCCCCTGATACGGAAGAGCCCGGGCGGTCAGCCCGGGCCCTCTGCTTCGTTGTCGACCTTCTTTGGATGCCGCGGGACCGGAGCCACAAGCCACGGTCCGGCTCCGGCGTCCGGTTCGCCTACGCACCCAGGCGCGGCCCGGCGGCCTTGATCTCCTCGGACACGCCCTCGAATCGCCGGAAGTTCTCGGCGAAGCGGGCGGCCAGCTCGCGGGCCTGCCGGTCGTAGGCCTCGGGGTCGGGCCACGTGGAGCGCGGGTCCAGCACCTCCGCCGGCACGCCCGGGCAGGCGGTGGGGACGGCCAGGCCGAAGATCGGGTCCACGCGGTGCTCCACGCCGTCCAGATCGCCCCGCAGGGCGGCGCGGATCATCGCCCGCGTGAAGGGCAGCTTCATCCGGCTACCCACACCGTAGGGGCCGCCCGTCCAGCCCGTGTTCACCAGGTAGACGCGGGTCCCGTGCCGGCGCAGCTTCTCGCCCAGCATGCGGGCGTACTCGATGGGGCGCCGCGGCAGGAACGGCTCGCCGAAGCACGTGGAGAAGGTGGCCTCGGGCGTGGTCACGCCGCGCTCGGTGCCCGCCAGCTTGCTGGTATATCCGGACAGGAAGTAGTACATCGCCTGCTCCGGGGTCAGCCGGGCGATGGGCGGCAGGACGCCGAAGGCGTCGGCGCTGAGGAAGAAGATCGTCCGCGCGTGGCCCGCCACACCGGGGATCACGGCGCCGTCGATGTAGTCCACCGGGTAAGCGGCCCGCGTGTTCTCCGTCAGGTCGGCCCGGTCGTAGAGGGGCTGCCGGGTCTGCGGGTCCAGGATGACGTTCTCCAGCACCGCGCCGAAGCGGATGGCGTTCCAGATCTGCGGCTCGTACTCCTTGGACAGGTTGATGCACTTGGCGTAGCAGCCGCCTTCGAAGTTGAAGATGCCCCGGTCCGACCAGCCGTGCTCGTCGTCGCCGATCAGCCGCCGCTCGGGGTCGGCTGAGAGCGTCGTCTTGCCCGTGCCGGAGAGGCCGAAGAACAGGGCGACGTCGCCCTCCCGCCCCACGTTGGCCGAGCAGTGCATGGGCAGCACGCCGCGCTCGGGCAGCAGGTAGTTCAGCACGCTGAAGATGGACTTCTTGATCTCGCCCGCGTACTCCGTGCCGCCGATGATCACGGCCCGGCGCTCAAAGCTGACCAGGATGAAGGTCTCCGAGCGGGTGCCGTCGGTGCGTGGATCGGCGTGGAAGGAGGGCGCGTAGAGGACCGTGAAGTCGGGCTCGAACCCGCCTAGCTCGCCGGGTTCGGGGCGGAGGAACAGCTGCCGGGCGAACAGGCTGTGCCAAGCGTATTCCGTCACCACGCGTACCCGGAAGCGGTAGGCGGGGTCGGCGCAGGCGAAGCCGTCGAAGACGAAGTGACTGCGCTGCCGCAGATACTGCTGAATCCGCTCATACAGCCGGTCGAACTTGTCGCGGGGGAAGGGCTGGTTCACCGGGCCCCAGGCGATGTGGTCGCGGACCGAGGGTTCGTCCACGATGAACTTGTCCTTGGGCGATCGACCGGTGTATTTACCGGTGGTGACCACCAGCGCCCCGGTGTCGCTCAGTTGCCCCTCTCCGCGGGCCAGCGCCAGCTCTACCAGCTGGGCCGGCGGCAGGTTGCGGTGGATCACGGGTGTTGACCTCCGGGCGCCGTGAGGTAAAGGCGCGTAGTCGTCTCGAAAGCGCGCGTCCATTGCCGGTTCAACCCCCCCGTGACGGGCGGCCCGGCACCCGGAATGCGATCCGGACGGCCGGTCGCCGGTCCGCGGCCGGCTTGGCAAGATCCCCTGCGCCGTGAATGCCGGCCTGCAGGTTCCATTTCAACACATTTCATGACCGGGGGCAATGGCTTGGCCGTCTCCGGCCGGGAGTCGCCGGTGGGCGGTGACATGACGGGGGTGAGTGGGCGGCTTTCATCGCTGCCCGAGGCGGGCGTGTTGCTCCGACTGCAGGTACTCCTGGTAGAGTTCGGCCAGGCGGCGCCCCCGGTAGGCGGCCAGGGTGAAGTCCGCCTGGTACAGCCATTCCACGGCGGTGGCGGCAAAGGTCAGCGGATGGACGTGCAGGTTCCAGCCCGGCAGCTCGGGGGCGGCCTGAAGCCGTTCGACCTCCCCCGGCGTGGTGCAGGCGAAGACCGCGTAACCGCCCACCGTCCCCACGAAGTGATCGTGGGTCAGCACGAGTCCGCGGGCCGGGTCGGCGATGTAGGCGTTGAAGGCCCGGTTCCCCCTGGCCGCCGTCACCCCGGCGGGTGCGTAGGCGATGACCAGGTAACACTTGGGCAAGGGATGCAGGGACCGCGGCATCGGTGCCACCTCCATGGCGAGCGTATCCCTGCAGGGCGCCAGGGCCATCGGCCTGGGGTCCGAAATCCCCGTCGGCCGCCGGTCCCAGGCGGCCACTCGCGCTGACGCCGCCGGGGCCCGCGTTGACACCGGGAGGCCGCTGTGGGACCCTGTTGCCGGCCCCAACCGGCGCAGGGAACCCCGCGCCGGAAGAACCGGCTCCGGGCCGCGACGCGCCGCGCTTTGCCCCGGTGCCGGGCATCGGCCGTGCCAGGAGGTGTGCTTCCAACCGCCTTGGAACGGTACCGGCCCATCATCGACGACTGGAACGCCTTCCTGGAGTACCTGTCCCGTCCCCAGCCGGCCACCTTGCGGGTGAACCGGCTCAAGGCCGACCCGGCCTGGGTGCGTGCCCGGCTGGCGGAACGCGGCTTCCACCTCGAGCCCTACGACTGGTATCCGGATCTCCTGCGGGTGGAGCGGGGTCCCCACTCCCCCGGCCAGACCCTGGAGCACTGGCTGGGCTATTTCTACCTGCAGGAAGCGGCCGCGGCGGTACCCGTCCTGGCCCTCGACCCCCAGCCCGGCGAGCGGGTCCTGGACCTCAGCGCCGCCCCGGGCGGTAAGACCACCCAGATGGCCGAGCGCATGGGGGACGAGGGGCTCATCGTCGCCAACGACGCCGACGCCCGTCGGCTGGGTGCCTTGCAGCACAACGTCAGCCGCCTGGGCATCACCGCCGTCGCCGTCACCCGGGTGGATGGCCGCCGCTTTCCCCTGGGCGTCCCCTTCGACCGCGTGCTGGTGGATGCGCCCTGCACGGCGGAAGGCAATGCCCGCCGCAGCGGTCGCGCCCGCCGCGGCGCCAAGCTGCACCAGATCCGGCGCTTGGCCTCCATCCAGGTCAGCCTGCTGCGGAGAGGCCTGACCCTGGTGCGGGAAGGCGGCGTGGTGGTCTACTCCACCTGCACCTTCGCGCCCGAGGAGAACGAGGCGGTGGTGGACGAAGTGGTGCGGGCCGCCGGCGGTGCCGTGGTGGTCGAGCCCCTTCCCCCGGGCCTGCCCGGCGCGCCCGGGGTGACGGCATGGGAGGGGCGCCGGTTCGTCCCCGAGGTGGAGCTGTGCCGCCGGATCTACCCCCATCACCTGGACTCCGGAGGCATGTTCGTCGCCCGCCTGCGCCGCGTCGGCCCGCTGCCCTGGGCGGCGGACGGGCCGGCGGGCGAAGGATCGGACGCGGGGCCCGGCTGGACGGAGGCGGACCCGGACCTGCGGGCCCGGGTCGTCGACTGGTTCCGTACCCGCTACGGGGTGGACCCCGCCGCCTTCGAGGGGTTTCACGCCTTCGCGCTGGGGTCGGAGAGGGGCATCTGGCTGGCACGGGTGCCGCGGGTGCCGGGCTGGCCGGAGCTGCGGTCGGTGGGCATCCGGGCGGTGCGGGCCCACGGCGTCACCTGGAAGCCCACCAGCTTCGGCCTGACCCGCTTCGCCGCTACGGCCCGCCGCAACGTGGTGGATCTGGACCGGGAGGAACTCCGCGCCTTGCTGGAGGGCCGGCGGGTGGCGCCACCGGCGAACCTACCCGAACCGCTGGAGCGGGGCTGGGTGGCCTTGCGTTACGACGGTGCGGTCATCGGCTGCGGGCTGCTGCTGGAGGACCGCGTCACCTCCGCCCTCCCCCAGGAACGGGCCGAGGAACTGCTCAGTTGCCTGCGGCGCGAAAGCGAAGGGGGCCGGTCGCCGTAGGCGCGGGGTAGGGGCGGGGTACGCCCGCAGCCCTGCCGCCTCCCTACTGCGCCGCCTGGCGCGTCTCGTGCCAGCCCGCCCCGCGGAGGACGAACCGACAGGCGACCCCGAGCCCGCCGACGGCCAACACCCACGAGGCCAGCGGGACCCGGCCGATGCCGGCCAGGTCGGCCACCACGCCGCCCAGCAGGCTGCCCAGGGACGCCGCCAGGGCCGCGCTGCCCTCGTACATGCCCACGGCCTCGCCCCGCCGGGCCGGCGGCGTGCTGCGGCTGAGAACCCCGGTGGCACCCGCCGCCACGAAGGGGTAGAAGGGCAGCGAGAAGGCGGCCATGGTGGCCAGCGGGTGGCGGGCGAGGACGATCAGGGCGTACATCAGCGCGTAACCGCCCACGCCCAGGGTGAAGACCCGCTCCGGCCCCCAGCGGTCGGCGAGGCGCCCGGCGGGCGCCAGCACCAGGATGCCCAGGATGCTGGCGATCCCCAGGGTCAGGCCGACCTGCCCGCGGGAACCTCCCAGGTACTCCGTGAAGTACACGCCCACCACGGCGAAGAACGCCTCGTTCCCGGCGATGGTGATGAGCACCGTGGCCGCGATGGCCAGGACCGCCGGGTACCGCCAGATGGCGCGGTCCCCACGCCCCCGGCCGTTACCGCTGAGGGCGCCACCTGCCCTGCTCCTTTCTTCCCCCGTAGCCTCTGCGGAGGCCTCCGGGGCAGAGGCGGTCCCCGTTGCCGCCACCGGGGCGGCGGCGCCGGGTCCAAGCCTCGACGGCCGGGGCATGGCCAGGCGGACCACGCAGGCGGCCAGGACCGCCAGGGCCGCGGCCAGCCAGAAAGTCGCGATCATGCCGGCGACCCCCCAGCGCTCGGCCAGCCAGCCGCTGCCGAAGCTGCCCACGGCCCAACCTGCCGAACGGGCGCGGTACAGCAAGGACGCCGCCTCCCCCGGACGGTCGGGGTAGACCAACGTGAGCCAGGCCACCCCCAGGGGAATCACCCCGGCCAGGAAGGCGGTGGTGGTGACCAGCAGGGTGATGAACGCGGTGGAGGAACGGGCTGCCGGTAACGCGCTCAGGGTGGCCGCGGCTCCCGCCAGGCCGATGGCGATGAGGCGCCCCGGCCGCCCCGTGCGGTCACCCCAGCGTCCCCATCGGCCGGCCATCACGAAGATGGCCAGGGAGGCCAGCGCCAGGGAGAGGGTGACCACCGTCAGCCGGGGTTCCCCGAGGGCCTGGCGGAGGTACAAGGGGGCGTAGGCGTAGACGGCGACCCCCGCCACTCCCTCGGCTACGGCAGCCAGCAGGAGCGGCCCGGGGACGGTGCCCGCCACCACCCTCCGTGACACTGCAGCGACGAGACCCACAGCGCCCCTCCCCGCTGTGACGCATCACGCTGGAAAGACAAGCATTGGCAACACGCGGGCAAGCAAACAAGCGTTCTCATTGTGGCCCAGCGAGGGGAGCTCGTCAAGCAGGTGGCGGGGGTCGTGGTGGTACCCGTCCTATACGCCGGGGCGGCGGGAGCCCCGTTCCCGGATGCGAGAGGCCGGTCGGGAAACCGGCCCCTCGCCTGAGCCCCCGACTCAGCTCGGCGGCGCGGCCACCCGGTAGGCCCGCTTGCTCGCCCCCAGAACCAGCACCGTCGACCCCGCGGCCAACAGGAGGAGATAGGCAAAGACGGCCGCCAGCCGGAAGGCGGGCCCGACGGCCGAGGCCAGAAAGGCCACCACCCCCATGCCGCCGAGGCAGGCGGCGCCTGCCAGCATGGCCAGTAGCACGTTGAAGTTGTACCCGACCGCACCCCGGGGGTCCGTCCAGTCCAGCTTCGGCCGCCACAGGTCGAGAGCCAGTTGCAGGGCGTTCACCGCCACGACCCCCAGGAAGGCGGTCACCAGCCAGTACGCCCACAGGGCCGGCGTCCAGCGGAACGGGAGCCCCACCGCCGCACCGAGGGGCATCCCTCCCACCCAGGAGACTGCGCAGGCGAACAGCAACTTGGCGGCCACCTGGTGGTGGGCCGGGACCGGCAGGATCTGCGACACCCAGAAGGCACGCCCCTCACGGCTCAGGGCGCTGGCGCCCAGGAAGCCGAACAGGCCCGCGCTGGTGGTTGCGGCCACGCCCAGCACGGCACTCCAGGCACGGGCGCTGGGCGTCGTGAGCTGGGCCTCCAGGTGACGAAACACCTCGGCACCGTTCCCCATCCCCATCCACCAGGACAGGGCCAGGGTGAGGGGGAACAGGACCATGGGCAACAGCGTGTTCATGGCGAAGGTCGGCGTGCGCCAGAGCACGGCCCACTCCCGCCAGAGCAGGGCCCGGAAGGGGGACCGCCGGCGGGCGAGCCCGGTCACCGCTCCCCCAGCCTCCCCTGCCGGCAGGCGCTTCGGCGATTCCAGACTGGCGGCCAGGCTGCGGAAGAACAAGCGGTGGCCCAACCATCCGGCGACGGCCAACGCCCCCGCCCCGGTCGAGGCCAGAAGCAGCAGGTGGCCGATTCCTCCAAAGGGAGCACCGGTGGCCAGGGCGCGGGTCGCCCACAGGGCCGGCGGACTGTACCGCCCAACCAATCCGGCCAGGTTTCCGAGGGCTCGGCCGAGCTGCGCGGCATCCACATCCCGGAGCACCGAATAGGGGACGATCTGGGCCACCAACAGGACGCCCACGGTCACCAGGCTACCGGCCACCACCACCCAATCCCGGTGCCGGGTCCGGCCGGCCAGCCGCACAAGCCCTACCGCGAGCACGGCGGCCAGGGCCAGGGTGGGTAGGGGCAGGAGCAGCAGGACCGCCGCGGCTTTCAGCCAGTACCCGGTGGCGACCCCCTGGCGCACCCCGTAGACCGCCACCGCCGGTACGAGGAAGATCATGCTCAGCCACTGGTTGACCAGCACCGTCGCCAGCTTGGCGCTCACGATGGTGCCCGCGGGCAGCGGGAGGCTCACCAGCTGGGGCAGGTCCCGGGCAAAGAAAAAGGTGGACGCGATGGATACCAGGCCGAACATCAGCAGGAGCATCAGGGCCGTGCCAAAGAAGATGGTCAGCATGGCGTCGGCCTGGCCGATGACGGCCAGCACCTCGTAGGACTCCGAGGCGGCCACCAGGACGACGAACGACAGGATCAGGAAGCTCAGGGCCGTGAGGAAGAGCCACAGCCACTCGTTCCATCCCAGGCGCGCCGAGCGCCGGCTGGCGAAGGCCCTGGGGCTGATGGGCAGGCCCACCTTGAGTTGGACGCGGAACAGCGCCCACCAGGTACGGAAGGACGGCGGCCGGCCGCTGCGCACCAGGTCGCCCCGGCGGGCCGGGCACGCGCCCGAGCCCGTGACGCCGGGCCCGGCACCTCTGCGGACAGGCTTACTCATGGCGGGTCAGCTCCAGGAACAGGCTCTCCAGCGTCTCCGAGCCGGCCGCGGCCTGGGCCCGCAGTTCCTCCAGCGTCCCGCAGGCGATGAGCCGCCCCCGGTG
Organism: Bacillota bacterium; assembly: GCA_003242195.1. Lineage (GTDB taxonomy): Bacteria > Bacillota > Sulfobacillia > Thermaerobacterales > Thermaerobacteraceae > ZC4RG37. The sequence goes on from QGUQ01000008.1 coordinate 14,386, forward strand.
GATGATCCCCACCCGGTGGCAGAGCCGC
>QGUQ01000009.1 GCA_003242195.1 Bacillota bacterium
GTTTATTTGTTCCAGAATGTGGCCCGCTGGTTTGGGGGGCCCAGCCCCTGGCCCTGGCGCCCCCCCCCGGGCTTGGCGGCTCGCTCCCCGTGGCGGGTGCCCCGATTCCGGCGTACCGCCTTGGCCTGCTGGCGGCGGGGGCGGTCCTGGCGGCGACCGTGTGGGTACTGCTGGAACGCACCCGGGTGGGGGCCTATGTGCGGGCGGGGGTGGACGACCTGGAAACCCTGGCCTCCCTCGGCATCCATACCTCCCGGGTGTTCGCGGTGGTCTTTGCCCTGGGGGCTTTCCTTTCCGGGCTGGGCGGGGTTCTGGGAGCCCCCGTGACGGGGGTGGCCCCCGGAACCGACTTCGAGATGCTGATCCTGGCGCTGGTGGTCGTGGTACTGGGGGGCCTGGGGTCCGTCTCCGGAGCGATCCTGGGCAGCCTGGTGCTGGGGGTGCTGGACAGCGTCGTCCGGCAGCTGTGGCCGGAGGCATCGTTGATCGTGCTGTACGCCATCATGGCGGGGATTCTCATCGTCCGGCCCCAGGGACTGCTAGGTCGGGCCGGCTGAGCGCGGGGCAAGGTGGTGATGGTGATCCGGAATGAAGTCCTGACGGCGAAATCGAGCCGGGTACAACGGGCCGTCATCCTGGCCGTGCTGGTGGCGTCCTTGTCGCTGGCACCCGCGATCATCGGGGAGTATGGGCTCGGCCTCCTGACCGAGATGTTCATCTTCGGGATCTTCGCCATGAGCCTCGACCTGCTGATCGGGTACGGGGGCCTCGTGTCGTTGGGGCACGCCGCCTTCTTCGGGGTGGGCGGATACGCGGTCGGGCTGCTGGCCCGGCACCTGGAGCTCACCGCCTGGCCGGGGATGGTGGCGGGCATCCTGGCCGGAGCGCTGCTGGCCGTGGTGTTCGCGCCGGTGGTGCTACGGGCATCCGGCGCCTACTTCCTCATGCTGACCCTGGCCCTGGGCCAGCTGCTGTACGGCTTGGTCTGGCTGTGGCGGCCCATCACGGGGGGCGACGACGGGCTCCCCGGGATTCCCCGGCCGGAACTGCCGCTGCTGGGAGGGATCCTGTGGGACAACGTCGCCTTCTACTACTTCACACTCCTCTGGGCGGGGCTGGCGGCCCTGAGCATGTCCTGGCTCACGGCGTCTCCCTTTGGGTTGACCCTGCGCGGCATCCGGGAGAACGAGCTGCGGCTGGAAAGCCTCGGTTACCACACCTGGCTGTACAAGTATGCGATCTACGTGATCGCGGCTACCTATGCCGCCCTCGCCGGGACCCTCTACGCCTATTACGCGGGCTACGTGAGCCCCCACAACCTGGGCTGGGCGCTGTCGGGTGAGGCCATGGTGATGGTCATCCTGGGCGGGGCCGGCACCCTCTGGGGGCCGGCGCTGGGGGCAGCGCTGGTCCTTGTGCTCAAGTACGTGGTGAGTTCCTTTACGGATCGCTGGCTCGCCATCCTCGGGCTGACCTTCGTCCTCACCGTGCTATTCGCTCCCCAGGGGCTGGCCGGTCTGGTCCGGCCACTCCGCTGGCCGGCGGGGCGGGCCGCCTCGGCGGAACGCGTCTGGGCCGGCAGCCAGGCCGTACCGGCTTTCCTGCGGAGGAGGTCCCAGTGATGGAGGCGCTGCGCGTCGAAGGCGTCAGCAAGGCGATTGCAGGCGTGCGCATCCTGGAGAACGTCACCCTGACGGTACGGCAGGGCGAGCGACACGCCATCATCGGGCCCAACGGGGCGGGGAAGACCACCCTCTTCCGCATCGTCGCCGGCGAGATCCCACCGACGGCGGGGCGCATCTTCTTCTTCGGCGAGGAGATGACCCGGTTGCCGGCCTACCGGCGGGCTCGCCGGGGGCTGATCCGCACCTTCCAGCAGACCTCGGCCTTCTTCGAGCTCACGGTGCTGGAGAACGTCCTGTTGGTCCTCCTGCAAGGGCGGCACCGGCTGCTGGGGATGGGGAACCTCGTACACCGGGATCGCGCCACGCTGGAGCGGGCGCTGGCCGTGCTGGAGGAATGGGGCCTGGAGGATTGCGCCCGGCAGCAGGTCCGCCACCTGCCCTACGGCCTGCAGCGCCGCCTCGAACTGGCCCTCGCCTTCGCGGCCCGGCCGCGTGTCCTCTTGATGGACGAACCCACCGCGGGCCTGGCGGCCTCCGACCTGGAGGAGATCGCGGAGCGCCTGGGCCGTATCCCCCGGGACGTCACCGTGGTCTTCATCGATCACAACATGAAGACGGTGTTCTCGGTCGCCGATCGCATCACCGTGTTGCACCACGGCCAGCTGCTGGCCGAGGGAACACCCGACGAGATCCGGGAAAACCCGGACATCCAGGCGGCCTATCTGGGGTCGGTGACGAAGACCTATGCTTAGCCTCGTAGACGTCTACGCGGGTTATGGCGAAGGGCTGGTCTTGAAGGGCCTCTCCTTGGAGGTGCGGGAGCGGCAGGTGGTGGCGCTCCTGGGCCGCAACGGTGCCGGCAAGACGACCACCATGCGTGCCATCATGGGCCTTCTTCCCATCCAGCGGGGGGAGATCACCTGGCGGGGGGAGCCGATCCACCGGCTGCAACCCCATGAGATCTCGCGGCGCGGTATCGCCCTGGTACCCCAGGGCCGGCGCATCTTCCCTTCCCTGACGGTGACGGAGAACCTGCTCATCGCGGCCCGGGAGGCCGGACGGCACCGCAGGGGCCGGGAGCGGCCAGCGGGCAGCGGCTGGACCCTCGAGCGCATCTACGAACTCTTTCCCGTGCTCCGGGAACGAGGGACAATCGGGGGCACCCGCCTGAGCGGGGGCGAGCAACAAATGCTGGCCATCGCCCGTGCCCTCATGACCCAGCCGGATCTCCTCCTCTGCGATGAGCCTTCGGAAGGCCTGGCTCCCATCATGGTGGAGAGGGTGGCCGGTGTGCTGAAGACGTTGAAGGAGTCGGGGCTGGCCATCCTCCTCGTCGAGCAAAACCTGGAGGTGGCCCTGGCCCTGGCGGACTACGTCTACATCATCGACGACGGTCGCGTGGTCTACCAGGGCCTTCCCGGGGAACTGGCCCGGGACGAGGCCGCGCAGGTACGCTTCCTCGGAGCCAGTGCCTAGGGGAGCCGGAGGTCAGCAGGACCGGTGACGCAACCGGGCGCGGGAGGTGTTGTCGCTGTACGACCTGCACGCCCATTTCATCCCGCCGGTGGTCCTGGCGTGGTTGCGCAGGCACGCTGCCGCTGTGGACGCCCGCTGGGAACGGTCCGGACCGGCGGGGACCGAGTTCCTCACCGTGGGCGGCCGGTGGCCCTTCGAGCTCAAGCCCGCCTTCACGGATGCGGCCCGTTTCCTGGCGGACCAGGAGGCGGCGGGGGTTTCCCACACACTGGTCTCGCCGGTGCCCCAGCTCTTCCTGTATGAGGCACCGGCGGCGCTGACGGCCGAGCTGGCCGCCCTCTACAACGACGCCCTCGCGGAGTGGATCCGCCAGCACCCCGGGCGGTTGTCGGCGCTGGCGACGGTACCCCTCAACGATCCCGAGGCGGCGGCCGCCGAGCTGCGGAGAGCCGTCGAGTTGGGGTTGCGCGGGGCCATCGTCGGGCCGGGATGCGGTGAGCGCCTCTTGAGCGACGACGGCTTCCGGCCCTTCTGGGAGGAGGCCGACCGGTTGGAGGCCATCGTCTTCCTGCACCCGCTCCTCAGTCGGGACCCGCGCCTGCGCCGCCCCAGGATGCCCAATCTCATCGGTGTGCCCTGGGAGACCACGGTGGCGGCGGCGGACATCCTCCTGGGCGGGCTCCTGGACCGCTACCCACGGGTACGGATTCTCCTGGCCCATGGGGGCGGGTTCCTCCCTTACCAGGTCGGCCGGTTGGATCGCGGGTACGAGCAGTGGTCGGCGGTGGCGGCCGGGCTGGGGGCGCCGCCGCGGGAGTACCTGCGCCGGTTCTGGTTCGACTCCGTGCTGTGGAACCCGGAGGCGCTGCGCTTCCTTGTGGACCTGGTGGGCGAGGACCGCGTGGTTCCGGGATCCGATTACCCCTTCGACCTCAGTGCCTGGCCGCCGGCGGGCGTGGGGGAGCGGGGTGTGGAGACCCTGCTGGCGCCGCGCCGGTCGTGACGGCTCGAGCGGGCCGGCCGGCCCGGCTCAATACGACCCCTGCTCCGGGCCGGCCGGCTCGTAGGCGGGCGCCTCCCCTTCCATGGGTCTGCCGCCCACGGCCCAGTGGGTTCGCGGGATCTCCGATACGATGACCCGGACCCGCTCGGGCGGTACCTCCAGAGCGGCGCAGACGGCATCGGTGACGCGGGCCATGAGCTCCCGGATGCGTTCGTAGGGACGGCCCGCCAGCATCTGGATGTGCACGATGGGCACGGGATCGTCTCTCCTTTTCTTCGTCCGTTACCCTCTCCGTCCTCGGGCTTTCGTCTCCGATATGTCCCGCCTTCGTCCCGCTTCCGTCTTGGGTGGGACTTCCTGGCCTCCTGGCCGAGGGCGCCCGCGGGGCGGCCGCCCCGGTGGGCGCAATGGCCCTACTCAAACCGGGCGGCGAGGGCTGGCTGGCCGTCAAACTCCACGCTGACCGTGTCCCCGGGCGCCACCGGCACCGCCCGCCCCAGCGCGCCCGACAGGACGATGTCGCCGGGCTCCAGGCCGATGCCGAACTCGGCCAGCTTGTTGGCCAGCCAGGCCACGGCCCGAGCCGGGTGCCCCAGGGCGGCCGCGCCCACGCCCTGCACGGCCTCCACCCCGTTGTGGCTGACCAGCATCCCGGTGAGCCGGAGGTCGCGGTGCAGCCACTGGCGGCTCCAGGGGCCCAGGGTGAAAGCACCAAAGGAGGCGTTGTCAGCCACGGTGTCCGCCAGGGTGATGCGCCAGTCGGCGATGCGGCTGTCGACGACCTCGATGGCGGGAGCCACCGCCTCCGTCGCCGCCAGGACCTCCTGCAGGGTGACCCCGGGTCCCTGCAGCCTCCGCCCGATCAGGAAGGCGATCTCCCCCTCCACCCGGGGCTGGAGGAAAAGGCTGGCGGGGAAGGTCACCCGGCCGCCGGCGGCAGGAAAGTAACGCGATGCCCATAGGCTGCCATAGTCGGGCTCCCCCACGCCCAGTTGCTCCTGCATGGCACGGCTGGTGAGGCCGATCTTGCGGCCCACTACCCGCTCGCCCCGGGCCCGGCGAAGCTCGGTCCACGCGGACTGGACCGCATAGGCCTCCTCCGCCGTGCGCAAGCCGTGGGTCTCGCTCAGGGGCGGCACGGGCTGCCGCCTTTCCCAGGCTTCATCCAGCAAGCGAGCCAGCTCGGTCACCGGTTGCTCAGGCATACCGTCTTGGCCTCCGTGAAGAATTCCAGGCTGTAGTGGCCACCCTCACGGCCGATGCCACTCTGCTTCATCCCGCCGAAGGGCACGCGCAGGTCACGGACGAAGAAGTCGTTGACCCACACGGTGCCCGCCTCCAGCCGGTCGGCGACGCGCACGGCCCGGCCGACGTCGCGGGTCAGGACCACCGCCGACAGCCCATAGACCACGCCGTTGGCGATCTCGATGGCCTCCTCCTCGGTGTCGAAGGGCGTCACCGTGACCACCGGCCCGAAGATTTCCTCGCGGCACACCCGGTCCTGCGGACCCACACCCGTGATGACGGTGGCCTGCAGGAAGTTGCCGCGGTCGAAGGGGGGCGGCAGGTCGGGCTGCCGGCCGCCCAGGACGATCTCGCCGTTTCCGTCGCGGACGAGGTCCAGATACCCCTGGACACGCTGCAGGTGTTCCGGGTGGATGAGGGCGCCCAGCGTGGTTTCCGGATCCATGGGATCGCCGGGGCGCAGCCGCGCCGCCGCCTCCACGAAACGCTCCAGGAAGGCGTCGTAGATCGGCCGCTGCACCAGCAGGCGCGAGCCGGCCAGGCAGAACTCGCCCTGGTTGAAGAAGGCTGCCCGCACGCTGATCTCCACGGCCCGGTCCAGGTCGGCGTCGGCGAAGACGATGTTCGGCCCCTTGCCGCCCAGCTCGAAGGAGAGCCGCTTCAGCGTGGGAGAGGCCGCGGCCATGATGGCCTTGCCGGTGGTGGTCTCCCCGGTAAACGAGATCAGCTTCACCAGCGGGTGGCGGGTGAGGAACTCGCCGGCCGAATCGGGGCCGAACCCGTGCACGACGTTGAAGACGCCGGGTGGCAGTCCCGCCTCGTGGGCCAGCTGGGCCAGCTTCCAGGCGCCGATGGGCGTCCATTCCGCCGGCTTGAGCACCACCGTGTTGCCGAAGGCCAGGGCCGGTCCCAGCTTCCACGTCTCCAGCATGAGGGGCACGTTCCACGGCGTGATGAGGGCGGCCACGCCCACCGGTTGGCGCAGCACGTAGTTAATGTAGCCGTTGTCCATGGGGTAGGCCTCGCTGGCGTGGGTGACGGCGAAGTCGGCAAAGAATTCGATGTTGTTGGCCACGCGGTCGATGTAGCCGTGCAGGTTGTCCCGCAGCGGCCGGCCCACGTCGAAGGTCTCGATCCGGGCCAGTTCTTCCTTGTGCTCCCGGATCAGGTCGGCGAAGCGCTTCAGGACGCGCCGGCGCTCCGCCGCGGGGGTCCGGCCCCAGGTGCGGAAGGCCCGAGCCGCCGCTTCCACCGCGGCGTCGACGGTGTCTGCATCCGCCTCGGGCGCCGTGCCGATCACCTCGTTGGTGGCGGGGTACAGCACGTCGAAGGGATTCTTGCCCTCGACGAAACGGCCGTCGATATAGTGCTGGACGCGGAAGAAGGGCCTGTCCATGGCTGTCACTCCTCCAGGCGGCAGGTGAGGTAGGCGTCGCCCCACGTGACCTCGAGCACGCCCGGCTCCGCCGGGACCGCAGCCGCCGGCGAGCCGAGGCCGACGAACTGGCCGGCGGCCAGCCCGCCCGTTCGGGACGCCAGCCAGCATAGCTGCTGTCCGGTATCGGCCAGGGCCTCGACGGGACCCTCGGTGACCGGGCGCCCGTTGAGGTAGAGCCGCAGCGTGCCCCGGATCTCTGCGGGTTGCAGCAGCCGCTGTCCGAGGATGAAGGCGCCGCCCGAAGCGTTGTCGGCGACGACCTCGGGGGCGGTGAAGCGGTAGCCCTCCCAGACGCTGTCCAGGACGTCCACGGCCAGGACGAACCCCGCCACCGCCGCCCACGCGGCGCCGGGAGAGGCATCGGGGGGAACGGGAGCCTTCAATAGAACGGCCAGCTCGGGTTCGAGCCGCGGCTGGACGAACCGGCGAAGGGAGAGGGGGCCGTCGACCACCATGGTGGCGTCGATGCGACCCCAGATGGGCTGGTCGATGCCCATCTGGGCCTGCTTGGCCGGGCTGGTGAGCCCGATCTTGTAGCCCCTGACCGGTGCCTGCCGCGACGCGGCCTGGACCCGGTAGGCTCCTTCCAGGTCCACGCCCCAGCCGTCGCCGCGGCTGGGTAGCGCCCGGCGTTCCTGCCGCGCGGCCCGGATGGCGGCCAGTAATTCCTGCTCCTGTGGTGTCAGCTGCACCATGTGCCTGCCCTCCTCCACCGGCCACACCGTTGCCGTGCCATCGCCGCGGCTCGTACCACGCCCCTCACTCAGAGGGCCCACGGTGCCTTCCCGCTCCCTGTTCCGCCAGGTCCACCGCCACGTCGACGATCCAGTCCTCCTGCCCGGCGACGGCCTGCCGCCGGCCCAGCTCCACCAGGATGTCCCGGGGGTCGAGGCCGAAGCGCTCCGCCACGTGCTTGGCGTGCAGGAGGAAGGTGGAGTACACGCCGGCATAGCCGATGGTCAAGGAGTCCCGATCGGGCAAGGGCTGGTACGGCATCAGCGGTGCCACCACGTACTCGGCGGCGTCCATCAGGCGAAAGACGTCCAGCCCGGGGTTGAGGCCCAACTTGTCCAGCACGGCCGCCAGGACCTCGGTGGCCGCGTTGCCCGCCCCTGCCCCCAGACCCCGCAGGCTGCCGTCCACCTGATCGGCACCGGCCTCCAGGGCGGCGATGGTGTTGCCGATGGCCGCGCCCAGGTTGTTGTGGGCGTGGAAGCCGACCTGGATGGACAGCGCCTCCTTGAGGGCGCTCACCCGGGCCTTGACGTCCGGCGGCAGCATGGCGCCGGCCGAGTCCACGATGTAGACGCAGTCCGCACCATAGGACTCCATGAGCTTGGCCTGCTCCACCAGGACCTCGGGCGGGCGCATGTGGGCCATCATGAGGAAGCCGACAGCCTCCAGGCCCAGCTTCTTGGCGATGCCGAAGTGCTGTTCGGAGATGTCCGCCTCCGTGCACTGGGTGGCGATGCGTGCCACCTTCACGCCCAGTTCGGCCGCCCGTTCCAGAAGGTCCTTGGTCCCGATGCCGGGGAGGAGCAACACCGCGATGCGGGCCCGCCGGGCGGCGCGGGTAGCCACGGCGATCAGCTCCATCTCATCTTCCAGCGAGAAGCCGTATTGGATGGACGAACCGCCCAGGCCGTCTCCGTGGGAGACCTCGATCACCGGCACCCCGGCCTCGTCCAGGGCGGAGACGATGGCCCGCACCTGCTCGGAGGTGAAGCGGTGTTTCATGGCGTGGGACCCGTCGCGCAGGGTGGTGTCCGTGAGGCGTGGCGGGTTCAAGCGACCACCTCCCGCAATCCCAGAAGGTGCCGGGCGAACACTTCCCCGACCCGGACGGCCGAGGCCGTCATGATGTCCAGGTTGCCGGCATAGGTGGGCAAGAAGTCTCCGGCCCCTTCGACCTCCAGCAGGAGGACGACCACGGGCTTCTCGCCCCACGGCGTCCACCGCCGGTCGAAGACCGGGGGCTTCAGCCGGTAACCGGGGACGTACTCCCGGACCTCCTGCACGATGGACGCCAGAGAGGCCCGGACGGCTTCCTCGTCGATGTCGTCCGCCTCCGGCACCACGTACACGGTGTTCCGCATCAAGATGGGCGGCTCGGCGGGATTCAAGATGATGATGGCCTTGCCCCGGCGCGCCCCGCCGATGACCTCGAGCCCCCTCGCCGTGGTGTAGGTGAACTCGTCGATGTTCTGGCGCGTGCCCGGACCCGCCGAGCGACTGGCGATGGTGCTGACGATCTCCGCGTACTGCACCGGCGTGACCCTGGCCACGGCGTGCACCAGCGGGATGGTGGCCTGGCCGCCGCAGGTGATGAGGTTGACGTTGGGCTTGTCGAGATGGGCGCCCAGGTTCACCGGTGGCACGACGTAGGGACCGCGGGCGGCCGGCGTCAGGTCGATGGCGATCTTCCCCGCCCGTTCCAGGCGAGGGGCATGGCGCACGTGGGCCTTGGCGCTGGTGGCATCGAAGACGATGCGGATGTCCGGGTCCTCCAGGACGGCTTCGATCCCCCGGGTGCTGGTGCGAAGACCCAGGCTGCGGGCCCGGGCCAGGCCCTCGGACTGGGGGTCGATCCCGGCTACCAGGACCAGCTGCATGTGCCCCGGTCGCTTGAGGAGCTTGTACATGAGGTCCGTCCCGATGTTCCCCGACCCCAGGATGGCCACCGGAACCCGCCTGTCCTGGCCGTCCTTTCCCGGCACGTTCCCTACCTCCCGTTGGGGATGTGACCCAGGTTTTGCGATGCCTTTTTGGCCGCTTGCAGGATGGCCTGGGTGTAGGTGTCGCGGTAGCGTCGGAAGCGGTGGGCCGGCGCCGAGATGCTCATGGCCGCGATCACGTGGCCCGTGTGATCGCGCACCGGCGCCGCCACGCAGCACAGTTCCGGCAGCGTCTCCTCGAGGTCGTAGGCGTATCCCCGCTCGCGGACGGCGGCCAGCTCCCGCTCCAGGGCCTCCCACGTGGTGATGGTCCGCCTGGTAAAGGGCGGAAGACCCTGGCGGTCGACGATGGTACGCACCTCTTCCAGGGGGAGATAGGCCAGCAGGACCTTGCCCACGCCGCTGGAATGGGGCGGTAGCTCCCCTCCAACGGCCGAGACCGAGATGCGAACCGCGCGGGTGCCCTCCAGCTTCTCGACGTAGACCACGTGGCCTTCCTGCAACGCGGCGAGGTGTACCGTCTCCCCAAAGCGGTCCACCAGCGCCTGCATCACCGGCAGGACTTCGGTCCTAAGCTCCGTGCTTTGCAGCAATCGCTGGCTGAGGACGAAGATCTTCCATCCCAAGGCATAGCGATTGCCCGGAGTGCGCCGCAGCAGCCCGATCTTGCACAGGCTGTGGACCAGGGCATGGGCGTTGGACTTGGGCATCCCCAGCCTGCGCGCGATCTCGGTTACACCCAGTTCCGGCTGCTCGCGGGTGAAGAGATCCAGCACCGCACCGGCCCGTGCCAGCGTCTTGAGCATCCCCATCGCCCCCCATGTTAGAACCCCTTCTCGCGAGCGGAAACCAGGGCGTTCGCATATGCAGAACGCCGTTTCGAATGCGAAACCGGTGCAATGTAATTTCCATGTGCTGGTTTTCGTTCCTACGACCGTGCCACCGGCCGTCCCGCCTTGAGAGGAGCGGGGGCTCACCTCGAAGGCGGAGGTCGTACCTTCATCGGAGGGACTGGCGACGGCAAGGGGAGGGGTTCCAGGCGGTGGCGCAAGCAGGGGGCAAGAGGCGGGGGCGTTCCGGTAGGTGGAGACCCGAGAAAAGGAGGAGGAGGAAAAAGAGACCGCGGGAGGGGTCGCTCGCTGGCTACCCCTCCCGCGCCTTCCGACCCATGCATGGCAGGGTCACAAACCCATGAGCTCCGTGACTCTTTCCGTGATGGCCCTTCCCACGTCACTGGTGCTTGCCGATCCGCCGAGATCGGGTGTGTGCGGGCCTACTCCCAGAACGTCGGTGATCGCCTGCACGACGACCTCTGCCAGCCTGTCTCCGCCTGGCAGGCGCCCTCGATGAGCCAGGTATTCCAACGCCAGCGCGGCGGACCAAATGGCCCCGACCGGGTTGGCGATGCCGCGACCGGCGATGTCGGGGGCCGATCCATGGACCGGCTCGAACATGGCCGGATACGGTCCGTCGGGGTTGAGATTGGCACTGGCAGCGAGTCCGAGGCCACCTTGGAGCGCCGCCCCCAGGTCGGTCAGTATGTCCCCGAACAGATTGGAGGCGACGACCACGTCAAAGCGATCGGGTTGCCGCACCATGTGGTAGGCCATGGCATCGACCAGTACGGTTTCAAAGGTCACATCCGGGTAGCGGCTGGCCACCCTCTTCACGACCTCATCCCAGAGTCCGTAAGTGTGGGGGAGTGCGTTGGCCTTGGAGACGCTGGTGACCAGGCGCCGGCGACGGCGGGCTCGTTCAAAGGCGTACACGGCCACGCGTTCGATGCCCCGCGCGGTGAAGACCGCTGTGTGGACCGCAATCTCATCTTTCGATCCGGTGTACAGGCGCCCGCCCGATTGCGCGTATTCGCCTTCGGTGTTCTCCCGTACGAACAGGATGTCGATGGTGGGGCGGTGGGCCAGGGGCGTTGGTACCCCTGGCACCAGCCTTATCGGACGAAGGTTGACATAGAGGTCAAACTGCCTTCGGATTTGGAGGACGAGCCCCACCGGGATGTGATCCGGGACCCGCGGGTCGCCCATCGCACCCAGGAGGATGGCATCAAACCCGCGCAGCACTTCGAGGAAATCGGGTGGTGCCACATGACCGGTTCGAAGGTAATGATCGGTTCCCCAGGGGAACTCGACGATGTCAAAGGGTACTTGCGACCTTCTTTCGACCACCCGCAGTACCCTGAGGACTTCCGCCGTTACCTCGGGACCTACGCCATCCCCGGGGATGACAGCAAGACGTACTGGCAGCATGGACTGGCGCCCCTCTCGCTGGTGTACTCGCTGGTCCTGCCCTTGGATGGCTATGTCGTCAGGGGTGGCTCGAACCTGCCGTCGACAGCGGTCCAACCTCCGTCGACGGTCAAGACGGTGCCCGTTATGTACCGGCTGGCGTCGGAGGCGAGGAATACGACCGCCGTGGCCACTTCCGCCGGCGTACCCCAGCGGCCCAGGGCCGTCTTGGCGGCGTACGCCCGATACCAATTCGGATGGTCCTTGATGGGTTGCGTCAGGGGGGTATCGATGACTCCCGGAGCCACCGCGTTGGCGCGCACGCCCCGCGGGCCCAGTTCGGCGGCGAGCGTTCGCACGAGCTGGACGGTGCCGGCCTTGGTCGCTGCGTACACGCCCTGGCCGGGTTCGACGACCTGGGCACGAATGGAGGCAAAGGCGATGAGACTCCCGCTGCCTTGTTCGGCCATGACCCGTCCGGCTTCCACCAGGACGTTGAAGGTACCCTTGAGGTTCAGCGTGAGTACGCGATCCACTTCTTCATCGGTGTAGTCGAGGAGGGGCTTGCGCACGTTCACACTCGGTGTCGTCACGGCGACATCCAGGCGTCCATATCGTTGAACGATGTGGGAGATGAGATCGCGGACCTCGCCTCGGTGACGGATATCGATTCCCACGGCTTCACCTTCACGGCCTGCGGAGGACAGTTCCCGCATCAGTTCTTCGACCCCGGCGGAATTGCGATCGGCCGCCACGACGAGCGCACCGAAGTCGGCCAGGGCCTGGGCGGAGGCGCGGCCCAGCCCCGATGCTGCACCGACGACCAGGGCCACACGCCCGCTGAGATCGAAGAGTTGGCGATACATGCTCACGCCGCCACCTCCCATCATCAGTCCCATCACCTGGATTCGGTAAGAAACAGAATGGCCGCGGCTGCATAGATGCGGGCCGTCTCAATCAGTTCGGGAATCTCGACGTACTCGTCGACCTGATGGGGAATCTCACGCTTTCCGGCCCCAAAGGTGACGATGGGGATGCCCTTCCAAGCCCAGAGGAACGTGCCGTCGGTGGCACCGGGGACGCCGTTGTACCGCGGTTCCCGACCGGTGACCAGCCGATAGGCCTGCGCCGAGGCCATGACCACCGGATCGTCGGGAGGCGTTTGGGTGCACGGGCGTTCATCGATGAGGGTGACCTCCACCCTCAGGCCCGGCACGTCCCTTTCCACCTGGCGTGCGATGAGTTCCACGGTCTCCTTGAGGTACTCGTGGTCCTGAGCCGGGGTCGTACGAATATCGAGGGTCACGTAAGCCTGATTGGGAATGACGTTGATTTGTGGCTCGCCACCCTCTGGCGCCAGGAAGATGGTGGGTGTGATGCTGGGCCAACCAACGTGGGGGTCCTCGCCGAACCGCTCACATTCGTTCCGTTCGAGTTCTGCCAAACGGGTGACCATGCGGCACAGGGGCGTGACGGGGTTGACGCCGGAGCGGGGCATGGCCCCGTGGGCCATCCTGCCGTAGGCACGGATGCCGATGCGCAGAGCCCCTTTTTGGGCGATACACAGCTGGTTCTCCTCGGGCTCGCATATGATCGCCCCGTCGACACCGTCGCACCACCCGGACCGGATCATCTGCTTGATACCGATCATGAGCCCTTCCTCGTCGACGGGGATGGCGAGGAGGATGCGGCCAGGGAAATCAATCGCTGCTTCCTTAATCGCTTTCAGAGCTACCATGGCGGCAGCGAGATTTCCCTTGGTATCACAGGCACCGCGTCCGTAGATGCGATCGTCCACCACGACGCCTTCAAATGGGGGGTATGTCCAGGAACGTGCATCCCCTTCTGTCACGACATCGCTGTGGGCCTCAAATAGGAGAGTCTTGCCAGGGCTCGTTCCCCGGAGCTCTGCCATGACATTGGGTCGTCCCGGTGCTGCCTCTTCCACTCGTACGGTGAAACCCCATTCCTGCAGCAGATTGGCGACGTAACTGGCCACCCTGGCCTCGGTCGTGCCGCTCCCTGGTCGGTAAACACTGTCGATGCGAATCAGCGAGCGGGTCAAAGCGACGAGCAAGTCTTGATCCACATGTTGCAGCACTCGTTCAAGGATGCTCGGCGGCACCTACTGTACTCCTCCCCTATCAAGAAGAAGCGGTGGGCGAGACGAGCCGTGGGGACGCCTCACCCACCACCGTGCTCTAGACTCTGCGGGCTCCCTGGACACGCGCCGTATCGAGACGCTTCCAGGGGATGGCGACAGCGTAGGTGACGATGGCGCCAACGATGATTTCTGGAATGCCATGGGTTACTCCGACGGTCAGGGCGACGTTGGCAGGAAGGTAACCGCGAAGGGTAGCCATCGTCAACACGAGGACCGTATTGGTCAGGGTACCGACGGCGGCAGCCGCACCCAGGGCCACCCACTCGTTGCGCCGCAGGGCTGCGTAGGCGTAGTAAGCCGTGATGCCGATGAAGATGCGCGGCAGAATCGCTACGAGAGGGTCCATGAAGAGCGGCTGGGTGGCGTTGACGAGGCTGAAAATGCCAAAGAGAGTGCCGATGATAGCGCCCACCAGGGGACCCTCGACGACGGCGCCGATGATGGCCGGGACGTGCATGATCGTAGCGTTGACGCCCGTAGGCATGGGGATAAACCCGATGCGGGTAATCCCCAGCAGGATGGCAACCGCA
>QGUQ01000272.1 GCA_003242195.1 Bacillota bacterium
GCCGGCGACCTGGTCTCGGTGGATGTGCTGGACGAGCTGGCCCTGTTCGCCCCGGTGACGGCCGTGCGGGGCAACGTGGATGACGACGAGGTCTACCGGCGGCTACCGGACCGGGCCCTGCTGGAGTTGGGTGGGGTGCGGATCGGCGTCACCCACGGCCACCTGGGCCGGGCTCCCACCACCGCGGAGCGGGCGCTGGAACAGCTGACGGGCCTGGCGCCGGACGTGGTGGTCTTCGGCCACAGCCACCAGCCGCTGATCGAGCGCCGGGAAGGCGTGTTGCTGGTCAACCCGGGCTCGCCGACCGATCGCCGGCGGGCCCCGCGGCCCACCTTCGCGTGGCTTTTCATCGGTGGCGGCCGGGTGGAGGCAGAGCTGGTGGCCATCGACGACGCGGGTGGCCGGCGCGGCTAGGGACACGGGAGAGGATGCCGTTGGGGGAGGAAAGCCTGTACCAACGGCGCCGCTTCGGGGCGGCGCTGATCCTCTTGCTGGTGGCCGGGCTGGTCGCGGGCGTCTGGTGGCTGGGTTCCGCCCCGGGACCGGAGCCCGGCCTGCCGGCGAACGAGGCCGGCGGCCAGGCCCGGCCGGAGGACGGCGAAGGGGCCGGGCCGGAGCTGGTCATCGGCGCGCTGGCCGGCCTGGGCGGATGGAACCCGCTGCTCAACGACCTCCAGTGGCTGCAGCCCCTCCTTTACCAGGGGCTCGTCCGCTACAACGACCGGATGGAGATCGAGCCGGACCTGGCCGAGTCGTGGAAGGTCGACGAAGGCGGCCGCGTGTACACCGTCCGGCTGCGGCCCGCGACCTGGCACGACGGGAAACCGGTGACCGCGGCCGACGTGGTCTTCTCCCTGACGGCGCGCCTGCACCCGCGGGCGGACCGGTTCGGGGCGTACAACCTGGCCCCTTTGAAGGGAGCGGCGGCATACCTGCGCCGCCTGGAGGCGCTGGACCGGGAGCGGCGAGCCGGGCTGCTGGACGAGGAAGCCTGGTGGGCGCGGGCGGAGGAGGCGTACGAGGACTGGCTTCGCCAGGGCGCCGTGCGGGCGGCGGATGAGCGCACGGTGATCATCCAGTTCGAGCAACCCTTCGCTCCAGCGTTGGAGTTGCTGACGCTGCCCGTGATCCCGGCCCACGCCTTTGCCAGCGTGGAGGACGCCCTGGACCCCGAAAACCCCTTCCACACCCGCCGGCCGGTGGGCTCGGGGCCGTATCGCCTCGACCAGTGGGTTCCCGACGTGCGGGCGCGGTTCGTCGCGCGGGAACAGGGCGCCGGCGCGGGAGGCGCCACACCGGCGTCGGCGACGCAAGCCGCGGGCGGGCCGGCCGCCGGGGAGGACGGCGCCGCGCCGGGCTACCGCCGCCTGACGGTGCGGTTCTACCGGGACCAGGAGTCCCTGGACCGGGCCTTGTTGGAGGGTGAGGTGGCCGCGGCCCGCGTCTCCCCGGACCTGGCGCGGCGCGCCGGTCGTGAAGAACTCAACCTCTTCGAGTATCCCGACCTGGGCTACACCTACGTGCTCTACAACCTGCACGACCCGGTGCTCTCCGACCCCGCCGTGCGTCGCGCCCTGGAACTGGCCGTCGACCGGGAACGGGTCGTGGACGAGCTGTTCGGCCGCTACGCCCAGCCCCTCACCTCGCCGGGGCTGCCGGGAATGTGGTGGTACGCGCCGTCGCCGGCGTCCGCCTTCGACCCCGCCCAAGCACGCCAGGTCCTGGAGGAAGCCGGCTGGAGGGACGAGGACGGGGACGGCGTGCGGGAGAGGGGCGGGCAGCGGCTCGCCTTCGAACTGCTGACCCACCGGGAGAACCGCTACCGGGAAGAAGCGGCCCGGATGATCGGTGATGCCCTGGCCCAGATCGGCGTGCGGGTGGACGTGCGGGTCGTGGAATGGACCGAACTGGTGCGCTCCCTTCAGGAGGGCCGCTTCCAGGCCGCCCTGCTGGGGGTGGCGCTGGGCGTCGACCCCGACGCCTACCCCCTGTGGCACTCCGAAGGGCACCTCAATTTCGCAGGCCTCCACGACCGGGAGATCGACCGCCTGCTGGAACAGGGACGGCGGGGAGGCGACCGGCGTGCCGTCTATGCCCGCGTCCAGGAGCGCATCGGCGAATTCCGCCCCGCTCTGTTCCTGTGGCAGGAGACGCTGATCTTCGCCACACGGCCCGGTGTGGCGGGACCCATCAGCGGGTCGCCCGCCGGCTTCCTGTGGAACGTGACCGCGTGGCACCCCGAGGAGCAAGAGGCCGCGCCACCCGCGGGCGGCGGTGCCGGGTCCGGGGCGCGATAGGCACCGGTCCCGGAGCCGCGCCCCCTGCGCGGCCGACTGCGAGGGCGGCCGGGGACCCCGCAGGCTCCCGCGCTGGTGGTGGCCGGTGGGGGACGCTGGCCGGCGGGAAGCCGCGATATCTAGCGTTTGGGCGCATAGAGGCGAAAGGGCCTCAAGTTGACACCCTTTTTTGAATCTCCATATAATGTGGATGGTTTTCGGGCGGGCGCGTTCATGTTCACGATTTCACGAAGTCCCGCCCGTCGTATTTCCGCCCTGGACGGGGCGAAGGGGGCAACCCAGTTGGATTCCCAACTTTGGGTGGATATCCTGGTCTTCCTGATCGCAGGTGCCACCTTCCCCATGGTCAACGTGGCCGTGAGCCGGCTGCTCCGCCGCGACTGGCGGGACCCGGCGAAGCTCACGACCTACGAGACCGGCATCCGGCCCTACGGCGACGCCCGCGTCCGCTACAGCGTCCATTACTACATCTTTGCCCTCATCTTCCTCGTCTTTGACGTGGAGGTCGTGTTCCTGTACCCCTGGGCGGTTCGCTTCAGCAAACTCGGGGCGTTCGCCTTCGTGGAGATGTTCATCTTCATCACCATGCTGGTCGTGGGCCTGGTCTATGCCTGGAAGAAGAAGGTGTTACGATGGGCGTGACGGAGCGCAAGGTGGTCAGTGAGTCCGGCATCACGCTGGCCGACGTGGCATGGGATGAGACGGACCCCGACCACCTGATCGATCGAGCCGCCGAGCGCCTGCCGGGTGTGTGGGAGTACCTGCCGGGCGTCATCACGACCAACCTGCAGACGCTGGTCAACTGGGGCCGCAAGAACTCCCTCTGGTACCTGCTGTTCGGCATCGCCTGCTGCGCCATCGAGATGATGGCGGCCGGCGCCTCCCGGGTCGACCTGGACCGGCTGGGCTCGGTGTTCCGCGCCTCGCCGCGCCAGGCGGACCTGATGCTCGTTGCCGGCACCGTCACCGAGAAGATGGCGCCGGTGATCAAGAATCTCTACGACCAGATGAGCGAGCCCAAGTACGTGATCGCCATGGGGGCGTGTGCCTCCAACGGCGGTCCATACTATCAGGGCTACAAC
>QGUQ01000273.1 GCA_003242195.1 Bacillota bacterium
CGCTGTGGGCGGTTTCCCGGCAAATCCGAGAACCCCCGGAGTGGCAAGGGTTCGCGCCAACGAAGCCAGCATCCATGCGGGTTTTCGGGCCGCGCGCCGAGTCACGGTGAGCCACGTTCGGCCACGTCGAGCCACGGCGGTGGAGTGGCAACGGAGTGGCAACTCGGGCTGCGCAGGCGGCGCGGAAATTCTCGATCCCGGTATTGACATGACACCATATTGGTGTCATTATGGTGGCAGGACATCGCGGGAGGGGTGACACCAATGCGGATGCGGACCATCAAGACCCTGGATGAGGTGCGCCAGCTCATTGAGCAGTACCCGGATCGCCTGTACGTGCGGTGGTCCCGGTATCCTATGCGGGACATCCGTCGCGGCTACAGCATTGATTGGGCGGCGGGGCGACCGGAGCGGGGCCTCTCCTGTGTACAGGTTACAGGCCGCGACTCCACGGTGTACATCGACCCCGAGCGCCAGGCCCGTGCCGATCACGAGTGCTTGGTTAAGCAGCTGACGGCCTATGCAGCATTTGCGATCTGGCAGCCCGGTTGCGTCTGCTGGTTGCTGACGGGCGATTGCGTCGGCGTGGACAGCGATGGTTGCCCGGTGGTGGTCAATGCGCAGCCGCTTGGCCGCCTCTCCGCCAAGCTGGTCCGACAGTTGCTTGCCGAGCAGGAGGCCATCCGTCGCCAACGGGAGGTGGAGGCATGAGCGAGGTCCGCATCACGCTACGGATGGACGAGGCCCTGCATCGTGTGCTCGTCCAATTGGCCCGGAAAAACCGGCGAAGCCTGAACTCGGAGATCCTAGTGCGGCTGGAGGAATCCATTGCGCAGGACGAAGACACGCGGCAGGAACCGCGAGAGGAGAGTGTAACCCGTGACGAAGTCTGATGCGTGGGTGTGGCCGGACCCGGACCCCAACCGGAACGTCGTCGACCTGGACAAGGTAAACAGCCTTGAGGACCTGCGCAAGCAACTTTCCTTCGAGGGCTGGCACCGTACAATCGAGGGCTGGCGTCGCTGCGGCGCGGGGATGGGCGCGTGGCTGGGGGTTGGTCCCCATCCCGCGATGCCAGACGGCGTCATCATCGAGGTCGGCGACCCCATCGAATTTGAGATGGGGCTGCCCGGGCAACACAAGGTGCGCGACGTGATCTTCGTCCTTGAGCACCCTCGCCATCCAGGGTCGGCCGCTGAGCGAGTGGCCCGGGCGCGGGAGCTCACGGACAAGGTGATTGTGGTCAAGGCGGCGCCGTGGTGGGAGAAGCCTAGCACCACCAACCATGGCTAGCGGCGCTAGGAAAGCAAAATGGGGCGCGCCATCGCGGCGCGCCCCCGTCACTTCCGCTCCTGCTCCCTCTCCACAGGCAGGCCCCAGTTGCCGTCCATTAGCATCAGCCCGATAGTGGCGTAGTTTCGCAGGTCCACCAGCGTATCGCGTAGCGACTCATTCTGCGGTTCCCGGCCGCTGGTTAGGAGTTCCTTGAGCCGCATCACCTTGTCGGTCGAGCGCACGGCGATCCCGAGCAGGCCCCAGGCCGTGATGTTGTCCGGGCCGTAGTCGAGCTGCTTGCGGACCATGATGGCGTCGCATTCCTCGTTGACGGCGGCCAGGGCCTCCTGGAAGGTCTGCGGCTTCGAGGCCATCCTCTCACCCCTGCTTGTGGAGCGCCCGGTAGAGCATCGCAACGACTTCCGCCCGCGTCACCGGCTGGTCCGGGCGGAAGGTCCCGTCGCCGTAGCCCACCGTGATGCCCCGCTCCTTGGCCCACTGGATGGCGGCGGCGAAACGATGATCCGCCGGGACGTCCGCGAACGGCCCCGGCTTGGCCGCCGGCTTGGGGGCGGGAGCAGGCTGCGGCGCAGGCGCCTCAAGCGGTCGCCACGCCAGCCCGGCCCACTCGACCACGCCCCGCGCGATGGCCTCGGCCAGCGCGGCTTGCCCGGACGCGGAGGCCAGGTAGCGGGCGTCGTTCGGATTGGTGACGAACCCGCACTCCACGATCACCGCGGGCATGCGGGTCTCGCGGATGACGTGGTAGTAATCGCGCCCGCCCGCGCCGGCCTTGGACTTGGCGCCGCGATTGGCAAGTGGCGTCAGCTCGTCGAGCCACCGGAGGATCGCCCGGGCCAGCTCGTCGCCCTTGGACTTGTCCACGAAGACCGTATGCCAGACCTCGAACCCATTGGCAGAGGCCGACGCCGCCGCGTTGCAATGCACCGACACGTAAGCGTCCGCGCCCCAGGCGTTGGCCTCGTTGGTCCGGGCCTGGAGGCTCTTGGTGGTGTCGCCCGTCCGCGACATCCGCACGTCCATGCCGTGGCGCCGCAGATGGTCCACCACCCGTCGGGCCACCGCCAGCGCCACGTCGGCCTCCCGGACGCCGTTGGCGACGGCGCCGGGGTCGCTGCCGCCATGTCCGGGGTCCACGTAGATCCGCGCCATGCTCTCACCGCCCCGCGACGGCCTTGCTGGTGCTCCAGAGGCCGGCCGCCGTCAGGCCGAGAATGAGCCCCTGCACGACGGCTTCGGCCGCCTGGGAGTCCGCCCAGTAGGTCGCCGCCAGGTTGCCCACGATTCCGATGACGACGGCCGCCACGCCGGCCCAGCGGCTTTCCAGGCCCAGCCGCTTCAACCCCTCGACCAGGGCCACCACCAGAGCAGCAGCAGGGATGCCCCACCAGGTCAGATCCATGTAAGATCCCCTCCCAACAAAATCGCCGCTCACGCGGAGCGGCGGATCTCGGTGGCCATGATGGCCTCCATGTGCTTGTGCGGGTCCCGGCGCCTCCGCTGGTGCAAGCGCAGCACCGGGAAGGTGTTGGCATTCGGGGCTAGCATCTTCTCCTCGGCGTAATCGCCGTACCTGAGCAGGCTCCCGGCGATGACGTATGCCACCGGCCGGAGGCCCACGGTGCGGTTTCGCGGATCGGCCACGTGGCGGTACTCGATCCGGATCATGGGGTCGTGAACGTGGCCCATGATGTACCCGTCGACGCCCTCGATGATCCACGCGAGTTCCTGCATCCGGTTGATCCTGGCGCCGGGCCTTCTCCCCTGGCCCTGGCCGTGCGTGACGTAGAAGATGTAGCTCGTCGGCACCCCCTTCTGGCCGTGCTTCCGGCCAAACGCCACCTCCAGTACAACGGCCGTCCGGTCGTAGCGGTCCTCGATCCCCAGGCGCTCGGCGATGAGCTGTGCCGGGTCCTCGTCGCTGTCCTTATGGCGGGCCTCGTGGTTGCCCGACGTGATACAGAGGATTTTGTGCTTCACCGGCTCCAGTTCACGGACCAGAAGCCGTCGCTCCTCACCGGGCGCCATGGAGCGGTAGACATCACCGTGGCGGGAGGATTTCAACGCCGCCTCCACCAAGT
>QGUQ01000274.1 GCA_003242195.1 Bacillota bacterium
CTAGTAGTGCTTGTGCGGCCGGACAGTTGTGTATAAAGGCACGCCCCCCCCCCGGCCCGGTACGCCCCCCGCGTCGGGGGGGGCCCCCCGCCCGCCCCCCCCCCGCCACGGCACCGCCTGGTGCGGCGCCCACAGATTCCAGGCCTGCGTGCTCGCCCCGCAGGGACCGGGGCCCGCTACCGGATGGTGCGGCACCGGCCCATGCCGGTCCGGCGTGCTCGCCTTCGAGGAACCCGGATCGCTCCACGGGACCCGCCGCCCCGCATCGCCCCGCGGGACCTTCCGCCCCGCCTCGCTCCACGGGACCCAGCGCCCTCCCGCGTGCCGCGGGACCCTCCGTCCTGGCACGGACGGCCGACGCCGTGGGTCGGCCGGCCTTGCCCTGTGGGGACATGGGCGTCACCCCTCTCGCTCAGGCCTTGTTCGACCGCAGGATCCGCCAGACGGTGTAGACCCCGACCCCCAGCGAGCCCCACAGCGCCACCGTCGTGACCACAGCGAGGCCCGGGATGCGGTCCCAGGTGCCGCCGCCCAGGGCCGCCAGGAGGGCGGCGCCCAGGAAGAAGGTGCCGGCCAGCAGACCGAGGGTGGCGCGGTTGACCATGCGATCGAGGGCCCTCTGGGCCGGATCGCTCAGCCGCGCCTCCACGGGCACCTTGAAGTCGTTCCACGCCGCCCGCTCCAGGATCTTGTTCAGCCGCCGCGGCAGCGTGGCCACCAGCTCCGAGGCCTCGGCGATCCAGGCGGCGTTGGCCCGGTAGTTGAAGCGGCGGGCGAGGAGGCGCCGCAGGATCTGGACGTCGGCCGACTCCACGACCGTGTGGTAGCTGATCTCCGGGCAGAGCCAGCGGGCCGTCCCCTCCGCCGCGGACCAGCCCTTGGCCCAGAGGGAGAGGCCGGTGGGGATGCGACAGTGGTTGTCCATGGCGATGCGGATCTCTTCCACCAGCAGATGGCCCCAGTTGTGGGGCCCCGCCTGTTCCGTGTCGACGTAGCGGATGTAGAGCGAGCGCAGTTGGTCCTTGAGCCGGCCCACGTCGGTGTAGGGCGTGGGCTCGAAGACGTCCAGCATCACCTCGGCGGCGTCTTCCGCCTGGTTGAGGCGGATGTGCAGGAGGTGCCGGAAGATCGCCTCGGTGTGGAGGGCGTCCATGCGCCCGACCATGCCCCAGTCGATGACGTAGACCTTCTTGCTGTGGCGGCAGACCATCAGGTTCGACCCGTGGGGGTCGGCATGGTAGCGACCGTTGAGGAACTCCTTGATGTAGAGGTGGGCCAGGTCGATCATGCGCTCGAAGCGCTCTTCGAAGGTGAAGAAGTCCACCGGGAAGTCCTTGATGTTCCAGCCGTCCACGTACTCGGTGACGAGCACCCGCCGCGTGGCCAGGTAGACCTCCGGCACCGCCAGGGTGCCGAACTCCTCCACCAGCTCGCGGCCTTCCCGGGTGTTGCGGGCTTCGATGCGCATGTCCAGCTCGCTCTGCACGCTGCTGTAGTAGTCGCGGATCAGGCCGGGCAGGTCGGACGAGGCGGCGACCGCCGGTGGGAGCAGCCGCTGCAGGCGCCGCGCCAGCCTGGCGATGTTGGCGATGTCCGTGTGGAACAGCTTGTCGACCAGCGGCCGGATCACCTTGACGGCGCAGCGGCGCCCGTCGCGAAGCTGCGCCCGGTAGACCTGGGCCAGGGAGGCCGAGCCGATGGGTTCGGGGTCGATCCAGGCGAAGGTCTGCAGCCCGTCGGGCAGCTCCTCGTCGAGGACGACGGCCAGGTACGGGAAGGGCATGGGCGGCACCCGGTCGAGCAGCTGCGCCAGCTCCGCGGTGATGGGGTCGGGCAGGAGCTCCTGCCGGGTCACCAGCACCTGCCCCAGTTTGATGAAGGTCGGGCCGAGCTCCTGGAAGGCCAGGCGCAGGCGGCGACCGATCTGGCGCAGGCGTCGGTCCGGGTCGCGGCGGGGATGGCGGCCGTGGGTGGCGTCGCCGGCCGATGGCGCGGCGGTGCGCCGATCCTGCACCAGGTGCAACAGGCCGTGGCGCGCCAGGGTCCGGATCACCGCCCGCAAGCGCCGGCGCGGCGTGATGCGGGCCTCCAGGGCGGCCAGCTCCCCTCGGATGCGCCGTTTCTCCTCCTCCCACCGCGGCGAGGACCACCAGGGCGCCGACAGGTCGAGCCGCCGGCCCGCCTGGGCGGGCGCCTCCCGCGGGGGTTGGGTGGCCATGACCATGGAACCCCCCCTAGCTGCCGGAACGGCCGCGTGGCCAACGCGGCCTACGCAGCGCCCCATTGGCAGAGGTTCTTCGCGGTTACGAAGGCGTTTACGACGCTTGGACCCGGCACGTGCCGCCCGGGGCTCGGCCAGCTCTACCGCGGGTCGCTACTCGACTTCCGTTGAGAGGTGACCCTCCCCCACGGTGAGAACCAAGTTGGGAATGACGATCTTGTCGAAGCGGACTTGCATCTTGTGGGCGTTGACTTTCATGGTATCGGCTTCGAGGTTGACGAGACCGAGCAGGCCGGCGAGACGAATCAACAGATCGTTCTCGGGTTCGGTAGTCCAATAATCGGTGAGGGTGATGGGGACGATGCCAAGTGCCTTCGCTTTCAGTCGCTTGGCATAGAGTTCGGAAACGCGCACCTCCATCCAGCCCTCGACGCGCGCCGTATCCTCGGCGCCCTTGGCGGTTTCGATGCGGAGGTGAAACGGCATGCCGTCGTCAGTGGTGAGGTTCTTAAACAGGTTTAGGCCCCGCAATTCGACGTCGCGTAGCCGAATGCGGGCCTGGGGTGCCCGCTCCAGCTCTGCGGTGTCATCGAACTCTTTGTCAACGAAGAGGTTCGAGCCGGAAAGGTGACTCACCTCGATGACGAACCCCCCGACCGCGGGTTCCGACGGGAACGGTCCCGACGTCCTTTGCACGATGCCCCTGCCTTGGAAGTCCTCCTCCGCACCACTTCGTTCATCGATGTCCCGCGGCTTCTCGCCGGGACTCTCTGGCGTTCCGGGGGCTCCGCCGGGTTCGCCCGAAGGTGGGGGCGTTTCCGCCTCCGGATCGGCCGACTCACCTGGCTCACGGCCTGGGTCGGTGCTCGGATCACCGCCCCTCCCACTGCCGGACTCAGCGGTGCCAGGGGGAGGCTGGTCGCCGGTCGCCGGTGGAGCGGGCTGGTCGCCGGGACCCTCATCCGTTGTGCCTTCGTCGTCGGCGGGTGCGTCCGGCATGGTGGCGCCACTGGTGGAACCAGGCCCTTCTCCTCCAGGCTGCGTTACGGCGGGAGGTGCCGCAGGGTCGGAACCTCCAGGTTGCGAACTCCCTGCGTGGAGGCTCATGCTGGACAACACGGCCAACAAGCCGATCGCGATCAGAGAGG
>QGUQ01000275.1 GCA_003242195.1 Bacillota bacterium
GATCATCCCCGAGGGTGGGTTCAATCGCGTGGCCCTGGATGTGCTGCTGGCCCGCGTGCGCGCGCTGCTGGACGATGGGCAGCCGCCGCGCCGGCCGGCGCCCCGGGGCGGGTGTGGCGGTACGGGTGAGGAGATCGCCACCGGCTCCCCTGTCGGCCGCTGACCCGGGCGCCACCGGGGCGGGCTTGCGGCCAGGGTTGCCGGGAAACGCGAGGGGTTTGGATGCCGGTCCGGAAGCTGCGCCCTTGGTGCTACCTGCTGTTGGTCGTCCTGCTCACCGTTCAATCCCACTCCCACGCCGCCCAGCCGGAGCAAGCCTTGCCCGATGTGCCTCCAGGGATGGCGCGGGCGCCGGTCGCGCCCACCGGGGCCGGCCAGTCGGCCGTTTCGTCCCCCGCTCCGGGCCCCGGGCGGTCTGGCGATGCCGCCGCGGCAGGAACCGCGACCGCGGCCCACGATGCGGCCATGAATCCCCACGACCGGGCCATTCGCCTGCTCACGGCCCGGGGGGTGCTGACAGGAGAGCTGTCGCTACCCGCCGATGGACCGGTTCCCCGCGCTCAGCTGGCCGTCTGGCTGGCGAGGGCGCTGGTACGGCCCCGGCCGCCCGAGACCGCTCCTGCCCAGGCGCTGCAGCTGGCCGCGGGCTACGGGTGGATCCCGGCCGACTGGGCCGGTGATGCCGCAGCGTCCGGGAGGCCGGTGACGCGGGCGGACCTGGCCGCCATTGCCCGGCGCGTGTTAGGGACCGGAACCGGGCGCTGGCCGGAGGACCGTCCCATGCCGCCGGACCTGGCGGACGCCCCCGCCGAAGAAACCCAGGCGGCCCTGGCGGCGCTGGCCGGCGGGCTGCTGGCCCCGGCCCCTGGCGGCCGCTTTCAAGGACAGCAGGCGGCCGGTGCCCGCGAGGTCGCGGCGTGGCTGGCGCGCTTGCTGGAGTTGCGCGGCACCCTCTTCGACGATGCCGGCGTTCTGGTGGCCCGTGACGTGGAGGCGCGCTACCTGGTCGTCGAAATCGCGGGGCGCGACAAGGGAGTGGCGGTTGCCGACGGGGCCGCCATCTACCGCAACGGGCAGCCGGCGGCCCTGGAGGCGTTGCGCCCGGGCGACGAGGTGCGGCTGGTGTGGGACGACTCCGATCCCCCCGACCGGTCCGGCGAGACCCCCGTGGCCCTCGCTGTCGACGCGGTGTTCCACGACGACGAGGGAATCCTGGACGCGGTGTCGTGGACCGACCGGCGCATCCTCCTCAGAGATCCCCGGGGGGCGGGGCGGGCGTACGCCGTGGAGGAGGGCGCCGCCGTCTTCCTCAACGGGCGCCCCACCAGCCTTGCCCTCTTGCGCCCGGGAGACCGCGTGTACGTCGTCCTGCGCGCCGCGGGGGGAACCGTGCGGATGCTGGACGCCACGCGGGTGGACGTGACCGGCCGGCTCCTGCAGATCGACCCCGTCCACGGCTACCTCTTCCTCGAAAGCGAGGGACGCACCCTACAGCTGGTCGCCGGTGACGAGGTAGAAGTGGTGCGCGCGGGCCGTTATGCGACCCTGGGGGCGTTACGCACCGGTGACCGCGTGGCTGTGGCTACGGCGGCTCCGGGCGTTGCGACCTACGTAGAGGCGACACCGGCCGGATTCGAGCCCGCGGCCCCGGGCGGGAAGGAGGCCGGACGGTGACCTCCAGGCGAAGGGGCAGGCGGGGCCGGCGATCTCTAGCCGCCCTCCTCGTGGCGGCCGTCGTCGCGGCAGCGATACCCGGGGGAGGCGTTCCCCCGCCGGGGGACGGCCGGGTTCGGCCGGAGGCCGGCGCCGGAGCCCTAGCGGTGTTCGATCCGGCCCCGGACGCGGCGGGGGCACCCGACTCCACAAGGGACGGGACCGGCTCGGTGGACGGGTCGGGCGGGGCAGCCGCGAGGGAGGCAAGGGGTCCGGCCGAGGGCGGGGCCGGTTGGACGGCGTCGCTGCGCCAGGCCTGGCTGTCGGCCCTGGCGCGCGGCGAGCAGGAGATGGAAGTCCAGCTGGCCAGCCGGCCTGGTGAGCACGGGGGCCTGCTGGCGGCCATCCGGCGGGCCGGGGGCGAGGTGCTCTGGAACGGCCCGGCCGTGGGAGCCGTCCATGCCCGCATCCCCGTGGGCGCGCTGCCGGCCGTGGTGGCCGCCGCGGCCGCGGTCCAGCTGCCCGGGGTGGTACGCGTGGCCGCGCCCGGTGAGCCGTCCTACGTACCCGCGCCGGACGAGGTGGCGGACCCGCTGGAGGTTCGCATCCACAGCGCCAACACGGCCGCCCTGGGCATCGACCGCTTGCGCGCGGACACCGGGGCCGCGGGGCGCGGCGTCACCGTGGCCGTCATCGATACGGGCGTGGACCCCGCCCACCCTGCCCTGGCCCGAACCCCCGACGGCCAGGACAAGGTGCTGGACTTCGTCGACCTGACCGGGGAAGGGACCTTCGCGGACCGTGCCCGCCGCGCGCGCGAGGCGGCAGGTGCCGTGCTCGAGAAGGGGAAGAACCCGCTGTGGGCGGCGGAGGGCGACGTCTTCCTCACCCGGGAGGTCCGGCTGGCGGATGCCGTCCGCGTGGACGGCGTGGTCCTCAACCTGTCGGGCATCCGCGCCCGGACCGGACAGGGGCGCCTGGGCTGGCTCGACGAAGCCAACGCCGGCATCGGCGGTGTGGATCTAAACGGCAACGGGACGAACCGCGACCGGCTGGCGGTCGTCGTGGTGGATGCGCTTCCCGTCCCGGGTTACGACACCGTATACCTGGACACCGACGGCGACCTGACGCTGGGGGACGAGCGGCCGCTGCGCCCGCTGCGCGAGGGTGGGGAGGCCGTGTTCCTCCAGTCGGGCCCGGAGGGGCGGGAGGGTGTCCCGGGGACCGGCCCGGGGCACGCCTCGGTGGGCATGGCCCTGGCCGTGGCCGACATCGACCCGGAAGGGTTTCTCGTCAACTTCGGCTTCGACGCCAACGGGCACGGGACGCGCATGGCGGGCATCCTGGCAGCCTGGGGCGGCGCCTTTCACGGGGTAGCCCCCGGAGCCCGCCTACTGGTGATCAAGGCCCTGGGCGCGACGGGGGAAGGGGATTGGACCCGGATCCTGGCCGGCATCGAGTATGCCGTCGCCCGCGGGGCCGACATCATCCACCTCAGCGCGGAGAGCGAGACGCCGGGAGACGACCTGGAGGTCACCGGGCAGGTCCTCCGTTCCGTCGCCCGGCGGGGAGTGCTGGCGGTGATGGCGGCGGGCGACGGCGGCCCCCGGGGTGAAACCCCGGGCCGCGCCCCCGAGGGGGGGGGCCCCTGTCTCTTATATACCTCTGACCGCACTCGCGATCCCACGTTTATATCTCTCTGTGGTA
>QGUQ01000276.1 GCA_003242195.1 Bacillota bacterium
CCCCGGGCGCACCGGGCGGCGGCCAGGTCCAGGTCCGCGTCGGCGCAGATGATGGTGGCCGAGTTGTTCCCCAGCTCCAGCACCACCCGCCGCAGGCCGGACGCCGCCTTGATCCGCTCGCCCACGGCGGCGCTGCCGGTGAAGGTGTAGGCCGCGAAGCGCGGGTCGGCCAGCATCCACTCGCCCACCTCGCCGCCCGAGCCCGTCAGCAGGTTCAGGTAGCCCGGTGGCAGGCCCGCGTCGGCCAGGGCGGTCACCAGGTGCACGGCGCTCAAGGGCGTGGCCGTCGCCGGCTTCAACACTACGGCGTTGCCGGCCGCCAGGGCGGGTCCAACTTTATGCGCGGCCAGGTTCAGCGGGAAATTGAAGGGGCTGATGGCCCCCACCACGCCCACGGGTACCCGCATGGTAAAGGCCAGGCGGTTCTCCGCCCCCGGCGCCGCCTCGATGGGCACCTGCTCGCCGTGGATCCGCTTGGCTTCTTCCGCCGAGATCTCCAGGGTCTGGGTGCAGCGGTCGACCTCCACAAGTGCCTCCTTGAGGGGCTTGCCGGCCTCGGCGGCGATGGTCCGAGCCAGCTCCTGCTTGCGCTCGCGGATCAGCTCAGAGGCCCGCTTCAGGATCTCGTAGCGCCGGTAGGGCGGCAGGGGGTTCTCCCGGTACGCCCGCCGCGCCGCCGTCACCGCCCGGTCCACGTCCTCCCGGGTCGCCCGTGCGACGTAGCCGATCACCTCGCCGGAGTACTTGTTGTGCACAGGAATGGTTTCGTCCCGCTCGACCCATTGCCCGTCGATGAACAGGCCGTGGGTGCGTACAGCGACCGCGGCCACGGTTTCACCTCCCGCTTGCATCAGACTAACCCGCAGGATCAGGCTCGCCCACCGGATCAACCGGCATGAGGCAGCACCACCTGCCGGACCGCTTGCCCCTCGGCCAGGCGGTCGAACCCTTCATTGATCTCATGAAGGGCGATGCGATGGGTGATCAGCCGGTCCACGGGAAGCCGGCCGGCCCGGAACAGGCGGAGGAACCGGGGCAAGTCGCGGCGGGGTACGGCGGAGCCCATGTACGAGCCGCGCAGCACCCGTTCCTCCGCGGTCAGGGTCACCGCGGGCACCGACAGGAGGGCCTCCGGATGGGGTAGCCCGACGGTGACGGTCGTACCGCCCCGCCGGGTGGCCCGGTACGCCTGGGCCAGGACTTCGGCATTGCCGGCAGCCTCGATGGCGTAGTCCACACCGCTATCGGTGAGGTCCCGCACCGCCGCCACCGCGTCGGTCTCACGAGCGTTGACGGTGTGGGTCGCGCCGAGAGCCCGGGCGTGCTCCAATTTCCCGGGCAATACGTCCACCGCCACCACGGGGTACGCCCCCGCGGCGACGGCGCCCATCACGGCCGCCAACCCCACCCCGCCCAGGCCGAAGACCGCGACGGAACTCCCCGGTTCGACCCGGGCCGTGTTCACCACGGCACCGACGCCCGTCATCACGGCGCACCCGAAGACGGCCGCCACCTCGAAGGGGATGTCGGGATCGATCTTGATCAGAGACTCCTCCGCGGCCACCGTGAACTGGGAGAAGGCCGACACCCCCAGGTGATGATGCACCGGCTCGCCGTGGCGGCGGAAGCGGCGCCCGCCCCGCAGGAGCTCGCCGCGGGCATTGGCCGCGTTGCCCAACTCGCACAGGGCGGGCCGGCCGCTGGTGCAGTACACGCAGCGGCCGCACATGGGGACGAAGGTAAAGACCACGTGATCCCCCGGCTGCACGCTGACGACGCCCGGCCCGACCTCGTGGACGATGCCGGCGGCCTCGTGGCCCAGGACCATCGGCGTCGGCCGCGGCCGGCTGCCGTCCACGACGGAGAGGTCGGAGTGACAGATGCCCGCGGCCTTGAGCTCGACCAGCACCTCCCCATATCCCGGCCCGTCCAGGTCCACCTCGTCCACGACCACCGGCCGCGACTCGGCGTAAGGTCGCGGCCGTCCCATCTCGAGCAGGATGGCAGCCCTGGTCTTCATCGCCGGTCCCCCCGATTACTCGTAGTAACCCTCGGTCGACTTGATCAATTGGGCGAACTGCTCGGCGTCGTGGCCGAACCACACCTGCGAGCGCGTGGCCTCGGCCAGCCGGCGGATACGCTCGACCGTCCGGGTATAACCCAGGGAGTCATAGATGATCCCGGGCAACCTCACCGGAGGACCGTAGTTGGCGGCACAATAAATGGCGTCGGAGGCGAGGATGATGCCACCCGTGGCGGGGAGCTGGACGTGCAGCCCCAGCATGCCGAAAGCGTGGCCGCTCCCGAGGTTGAGGATCTGGACCCCCTCCACCAGGGGCAGGTCGCCTTCGTCGCTGCGGACCGGCCGCCAGTGGAGCTGGTTGCGGATCCAGGCATCGATGTCATCCCAGATGTAGGCGCCCAGGCGCTGGTGCATGGCGTAGAGCTTCAAGGCCCCGGCCAGCTCGTCGTCGTGCACGATGATGGTCGACTTGCGGAAGTACTCCAGGCAGCCGGCGTGATCGAGGTGCAGGTGAGAGCAGACCACGTAGCGGATATCGTCGGGCCGGACGCGCAATTGTTCCAGCCGGTTGGGCAGGTAACATTCCTCGCCACTGACGATGGGAAAGGTGTTCTGGGTCTGCTCGGGCCAGCGGCCGTTGGGACCCATCGCGTTGGGGTTGCAGCCGGTGTCGAACAGGACGTTGCCATCGGGGTGGTCGATGAAGACGGAGTAGATGGGGAACTCGATCCACTGGGCGGGCCGGTTCGGATTGTCCCGAGAGGCCAGGGTCGCCCCGGCGAGCATCAACGATTTGTCCATCTGCATCCGGCCGCAGTCGAGAACGTACAGTTTCATGCGCGCTGGCATGGTGCCATCCCCCAGTTCGATTGGAATTGGACTTATGAGCCGCCCGCAGGCGCTCACCCTCGCTTCACGACGACACCTCTGCCTGACAGCCTTCTGTCGCGCACTGTCAGCGCTCCGTTCCTCGCGCGCTTGTCACCCCTTCCCGCGTCACCGGACGGCGGGTGTCCTCTCGGTCCATCTAAATGGGTGCTTCTCCATCCCCCGCATCGGATCCTCCCGCCGGCGGCCCCCGGATTCAACCCACCCACGCGCGTTTACGGGCCTGGGACTGCTAGCGAACCACCCTGGCGGTCATCCACAGCGTTGGTCCGTATAGAGATACTGGAGCGCCACCTGGGACCGGAGCCTTGATAACTCGCACCCGAGTTTGACACTTGGCTCCCACACAAAGGGGCAGAAAAGCCCGTAGCAACGGGCATTTCGACCCCCTGACGTAGACATGTTCGTGTATCTACATGCTCGCCCGTGCGGGGTCGATGCGGAAGA
>QGUQ01000277.1 GCA_003242195.1 Bacillota bacterium
CCCTTACCCCAATCAGCAGAATAGGCCACGGCAGGGCGGCGTTTCTCACGCCGCCCCTCGCCGCAGGGCCTCCACCATCGACCCGAACCCCCGGCTGACCAACGCGATGATGTCCAGCACCCGCTCGCTCCAGCCGTAGATGTAATAGACGCCATCGACCTCCGGCGGGGCCACCGACGCCCGCAGGTACGGGGCGACGTTGACAACGAAGGTCTTGACCGCCGGGTTGACCTTCTGGCGGTACTCCAGTAGCCGCCGGAGAAACGGGCTTCCGGCGTTCTGCTGCTCGTCCGTGATGACGATGATCGTGTCGACCCGATCCCGATCCTCCAGCAGCACCCTCACCGGCTTTTCCAGGTCCGTTCCGCCCCGTGCGGTGATTCGTTCCGCTTGACTCAGGATGCTGTCGCGCCCAGATACATGGAACTCCTGCACCTCGTGATCGAAGAGTAGCAACCGTCCGTTCAGGTTGGCCTTCCGCATCAGCGCCACGCCAAAGAGCGCGGCAACCTGAACCGGATTCCCTTCCATCGACCCGGAACGGTCCACCAGCACCGCCACACGCCCGGGCAGCTCCGGCAGGTTGGTAAAGGACAGGTCCACCGCCGCGCGCAAGGCGTCCTGGATCCAAGGCGTACTGACCCTCTGGAACGCCTTGGCGAAGGTGAACGGAAGGATCTTGCTGTTCTGCACCGCTTCCGGGTTGGTCAGCTTGCCTTCGATATACTCCCGGTGCTGATCCGCGATACCCAGGCGCTCAATGGTCGCCAGGTGCCGCACCAACGCCAGTATCGGCATCTGTGGCACGATGGCGGACCAGACCGCCGGCGACTTCCCGGCGAAGGCCGACGCGACCTCGTGGGGAAGCCGGCCCTCGGTAATGGCCGCCACCTTCTCCTGGTCCGTTTCGGCCCGCTTCAACCGCTCAAAGGCCGCAACCTGCGGCAGGGCGGACAGGTCCGCGTCGCGGCCCAGCACATAGTCTACCAGCGGCGACCGCACGCCTCGGAAGACTCCGTTGCCGTTGCTTCGCGGCTCGCTGTAAACCGGGTGGTAGACGCGGAACAGGTCGCGAAGGGTGTAGCCCGCCGCCTTGCCGCCGTACTTGATGGCCCAATACTCATTCAGGTTGCTCGCCAGCCAGCGGCCCGCCACCCGCTTGATCCGCCGCCCACCTTCGCCACCCCGCAGGGCCTTGACGATCACCGCGAAGTCGCTAAGGTCCTTGGGGGTCAAGATGACCCGGCCAAAGACCTCCTCGAACAGCGGGTGTTGGGCCAGCTTCGCCAGCCCGAAGATGGGCTGTGTGCGCATGTAGCCCTTCTGCCGGGCATAGGGTAGCGCCCGGGCCACGAACTCCGGATCCTCGGCCACCATCCGGTCGTGCAGGGCCGCGGCCTCCTTAAGCAGTTCCTCACCCATGGCGTAAAACGTGTTCCCCAGAGTATTGGTGAGGAGCGTCTGCACATACTGCTCCTCGATGGGCCGCTCGTAGGCCGGGTATCCCTCCCGGTTGACGGTCGTCGACGCCGGTACCTGAATTCGGTTACCAAAGACCCGCCGGACCCGATTCATCCTCCTCCTCACCCTCTCAGTGTGTTGTTGCCAACGTAAAACCGGGCCGGGAAGCGATGCGCCCCCCAGCCCGGCCAAATGGGTGGAACCGAGGATTAGGACAAGGAGGCACAAGCAATTGAGCTACTCACGCTCTTTCAAGCGTAAGGCAGGACTCGAACCTGCAACACACCGCTTAGAGGGCGGCTGCTCTACCCGAAGTAGCCCCCTTTAGCGCCTCGGTCCACAACCTTAGCGCCGAGGATTATGGTCGAGAGGCATCTACCTCCTCATCACCGGAGGCCGGGGAATCGGATTCGTAGTCCGAGCCCGAAGTAGCCCCTCGAAGCGCCTCGGCGCAAACCACTGGCGAGGATGGGGTGCGAGAGGTTAATCAACCGGCTTCCAAGGCCGAAGGAACCCCTCGCGGCGCCTCGCCGAACCTTTTCATCGCACATTGTAAACTCATAATGCATGAATGTCAATCGTTCTCCTGCCCCAGCGCCGCCAGCTGGCGAAACACCCCCAGTCCGGGAGCCCCGACAAGCACGGAAACTGCCTGGCGCCATAGTCCCGCCACGCCGCCTTGTCATACCGACGCCGGAGGGCATCGAGCAAAACTTCGGGCACCTGCGCCACGGACGACACGACGGCCACCGGAAAGCGGTTCAGGTCTTCGGGGGTACCGTCCACGCCCGGCTTCCTCCGCCCCCGCACCCACACTACCGCGTCCGCGATCCCCAAGGCCGGCGCCACGTCGTGGCGCCAGGAGTTGCCCACGACGGCTAGTTTGCCGCCGCGAACCAGGGGGAGCAGGCGGCGGCGCAAGGTTTTCGGGTCCTTGTGCGTGACGGCGACGATGGCATCGAAGAAGTCCAGCGAGATGCCCGCCGCCAACAGCCGGGTAACGGCGACGGTGCGGCGGTTAATGGTCCACAGCACAATGCGCCAGCCTTGTGCCCGGCACCACTGCAGCGTTTCGATGGCCCCTGGGATCGCGCCAAATTCGTCGGGCGGCTCGGTTATGAGCGTGCCATCTAGATCAAACGCAACGGTCAGCGCTCCGTTGTCCACCATTTGTAACTCGGGCCTCCAGAGCCGCGCGCATCAAATGTCGGCGTAACATCTTTGGGCTTTGCCAATAGTTATGCCGCAGAATGACCTTCTCGCCGGATGCTGCGCGCCGCCGAATCTCCGCAGCATATTGGCGAATCGCTGCCGAAACTTCTGCTGGGGCCGTTCGGACCGTTTCATTCAATTGTTCGGCAATTTCTTCGTAAGTGGCCCAACGAGCCCATCCACGCTGAACCAAATATTCTGCTTCTCGAAGGCGCAACGGCTTCGCAGGAAAACCGAATTGATCAAAACTCGGTATACGAGAAGGCATACCGGCCACGCCCTCTTGGGATGGTAGTTGTGGAACAACGGATCACCTTCTAAATCCCCTATCCTCGCAGCGTATTCGGAGGAATGCGTGTAATACCCCATTCTTCCCGAGGACTGGGCGGGGGCAGTCTCTTGCCCCAGAAAACAATGCTCCAAAAATTCGCAACCACGTAAGGCAGCGTCCGCATCCCCTCAATGTCCTTCTTCACGACTTCCTCTATCCGGTTCCATCCGTAGGTACGAAACGCCCATTCGATCTGCTCCCACTCGCCGTATAGCAGCACCGTCAAGATGATCCACTCCGCGTCACGTTCAACGTCGATCATCTCGGGGTGGTAG
Organism: Bacillota bacterium; assembly: GCA_003242195.1. Lineage (GTDB taxonomy): Bacteria > Bacillota > Sulfobacillia > Thermaerobacterales > Thermaerobacteraceae > ZC4RG37. The sequence goes on from QGUQ01000277.1 coordinate 3,280, forward strand.
TTGTGGAACAGCGGCTTAATTTCATCGGGAAGCCCGGCCACCGGCTTCCCCCTCCTTGCGCATACCGGGGCTTTCCC
>QGUQ01000278.1 GCA_003242195.1 Bacillota bacterium
CGGGCCGGCCATTGGCCGGGCGGTGCGCCACCGGACCATCACCCATTCATTCGTGGCGGTTGTCGGACTGGTCCTCCTGCTCCGCGGTCTCTGGCCGACGATCCCGCCGCCCCTCCTGTACGCCGCTGCGGCGGGTTTCGCATCCCACCTGATCACCGACGCCATGACGCCCGCCGGGGCCATGTGGTTCTGGCCGGTGTCGCCTGTAATGGTGACCTTCACCGGCTGGTTGCCCGGGCCGCTGGCGGGCGTCTTCGCAACCGGCGGGGTGCTGGAAACCCACGTTTTCCGGCCGCTGTTTGTGGCGGGGGCGGCGTGGTTCGCTGCACAGGGGGCCGGAATCGTGTAAAGGCCGGCTGAAAGGGTGGCCACGGGGATGACCGCTGTTCTTGATTCAACGGTCCTGGGTTCCTCTCGGCGGGGACCCGGCGCGAAACGGGGGCGGTACCGTGTTGCATGGAACGGCGTTGGTTTTGCTGGGCTTTGGTCTCTTACTCTATTGTGGTCCGCCGCCTGGCCTCTCCACCGCTCCCTCTGTCCGAAATCCTGGTTGGCGCCGGATCGCTTCTGGTATGCTTGGTGCCCTGGATTCTGCTGGCATCGTGGGTCGTCTCTACCGGCTTCGACACCCCGCAATCGGACGACGAGAGGATTGAGCGCCATCCTTTATGGTATGCGCCTTGGATCGCCGCTTCAGCCGGTGGTTCGATAGCTGCTGCCCACGCCATAGTCACCGCCCATACCCCCCGGTGTGAGTAGGACCGTTGGCGTTGCTGTGGTGGCTGGTTCTAGCCGTGGTTTGGTGCGTGGAGGCGGCGGCCGTGTTACTGGCCGTGCTTTTCGGCATCGTGGACGTTGCCGCCTGGGCATCCGGGCGGCTGAGGAGGGCACCCAAGGGGGGTGGCGCAACATGATTCGCAAGGTCCTCCGAACCCGCATGGCCCTGCTGGTGGCAATGGTGGTGACGGCGGTTCTTGTGCCGGCCGTCGCCTTCGCTGCCACTTACCTGCCGGGCGAGTGGGGCCAGCCCATGCAGGTGGGCACCAATCCCATCGTCCGGGCCATTGTACGGCTGGCGGGCTTCCTCGTTCCGATTTTCGGTGCCTATGTGATGGTCATCGGGTTGATTGGGCTGATTGGTGCCATTCGTGACGCTTGGCAGGGCCGCGAGGTCAAGGGGGTTGGCAAGATCCTTCAAGGCGGTGGCGCGCCCGTGCTGATCAAGCTGGGCGAATTCGTTGTAGGCATGTTGCTTATTGCGGTTCCCCTCACGGGCGCATGGGTTCCGATCTTGGATGCCCTGTTGAACTTTTTCCAGTTTGTGCTTAACCAGACCGCAAACGCCCTTCGGAGCGCGACACGGTGAAGCTCCGAGAGGTTGGGCCGGATTGTTGCTCCGGCCCGTTCCTATTCAATTGGAATCTGGTTGTGCGGGCTGGCGGACTAACGTCCGCCGGCCCGCCCCCTGTTGGGGGAAGGGAGGGGGGTGACGTGAAAAAAGTCGCGCTGTTCATCACTGCGGTACTGATGGCTGTCGCGGCATCGAGCATCGCCTTGGCCGCCCCGGTCGGCGGTTCATCGTCCCCCTCCATCCAGCCGGGGGCCGTCGCGCGGGCGGTGTTCCGGGCCGCCCAGTCCATCCTGCCGATCTTGGGCGCTATTGAACTGACGCGCGCCATTCTCTTAGTCATCAAAGCCGTACATGACGGCTTCTCGGGTCGCGAAGCGGTGCAAATGCGGCTGTTGAACATCGGCATTGCCGTGGTTTTAATCGCCATTCCCCTGACGGGTGTGTGGGTACCCTTGGCGAACGCGCTGCTGGCGGTGATCGAGAGGGCGTTGAAACCGTTGGAAGGGGCTTTGTAGGTGTGGTGGTTCGGAAATGGAGGTGGGGAGCGACGGTGCAGCGATTCAAACGGCCCAAGGGACTTCAATGGACCGGGCGGCTGTTGGCAGCCGCCCTTTTTGTTGGCCTGCCGGCGTTTCCCGCTGCGGCCGGTAGTGCAATCGGGGGCGGTGATTGCCTCCAGTGGGCCTATGATGTCACCATCGGCGCCCCGCGTTTGGTTTGGGTGAATGCGTGCGCCCCGCCTGCTGAGCAAGATCCGGACGCCGGAGGGGCAGGCCGGGTTCTGCCCGACGTAACGAACCCGGTAATCATTCTTCCTCCAAAGAACGTTTCGCCCGTTTCCCACGCTGCACCGCGCCCGCAAAAAGATACTCCTCCCGCCCGGCGTTCCCCGCGGCTTACCGAACCACCGGTATTCCCCCTGCCGTTGGACAGCGGCTGGTGGCTCTCTTCACCCTTCGGCCCACGCACCGACCCCTTTACGGGCCAGCCGGACTTCCATCATGGCGTTGATCTGGCGGCGCCCGAAGGCACACCCGTGCGGGCGTATAACGCCGGCACCGTGATCTGGGCGGGGCCCGGGGGCGCCTACGGGCTGGCGGTCGGGATCCGGCACGCGGACGGCCGGGTGACGTGGTACGGCCATCTGTCCGAGGTCCTGGTTGGCGTCGGGCAGGTGGTCCATCGTGCGGAGGTCATCGGGCGGGTGGGGTCGACGGGCCGGGCGACCGGGCCGCACCTGCACTTTGAGATGCGGGAGCGCGGGCGGCGGGTCGATCCGTGGCCGTCGCTGGCGCGGCTGCTGGACGAGGGGCAGGAGGAGAAAGCGAAAGGGGGTGACCCGCATTGAAGGGCGGCTGGGGGAAGGTTCTCGCCGTCGCCATGGCGGTGGCCCTCCTCGCGGCGGTCCCGGCGAACGTCGGGGCCGCCGCGAGTCCGGTGTTCCCCATCGAAGGGAAGTGGGTGCTGACATCCCCCTTTGGATACCGCACGCACCCGGTGACGGGCAACCGCGATTTCCACGAAGGCGCTGACCTGGGCGTTCCCGAAGGCACGCCAGTACGGGCGGCGCTGGGAGGCGTCGTGGCCCAGGCGGGCTGGCGCGGCGGCTACGGGTATGCGGTGGAAATCAACCATGGCAACGGGTATTCGACGCTGTACGCACACCTCAGCCGGGTTCTCGTCGCCCCGGGAACCCCGGTGGCCGCCGGACAGGTTATTGCCCTGTCGGGCAACACCGGCCGGTCCACCGGCCCGCACCTGCACTTCGAGGTGCGGTACAACGGCCGGCCGGTCGACCCCGCCCAATGGTTCCCCGCCTTGTCGGGAGGCAAAGGCACGTATGGCATTGGGCCGACGCCGCCGCCGACGACCGGGAGCGGGGCGGCGGGGATTGCCACGGGGTTGGCCACGGAAATCCTGTCGGGCCTGCGCGGGGAGATCAACCAGTGGCTGGTGGGGGTGTTTCTGAGCCTGCTCTTGATGGTGATCCTCCCGGCGCAGGC
>QGUQ01000279.1 GCA_003242195.1 Bacillota bacterium
CTTCATGTGCTCGCTGTCGGCTGCCATGACCGCGCGCCCGGCCTGCAGGACGCGCACGACTGCCAGGGCCGTGTCGGCGATGGGCAGCCCAAGCACGATGATGGGCACCGCCAGGGCCACCGCCGCCGCCGTCTTCAGCAACCCGACCACCGAGATGGCGGCCAGGGCGTAGCCGATGAAGAGCGATCCCGTGTCCCCCATGAAGATCTTCGCCGGGTTGAAGTTGTAGGGGAGGAACCCCAGGGTGCTCCCGGCCAGCGCGGCCGTCAGCAGCACGACCTCCACCGGCTGCCCGGTCTGCAGGGCCACCACCAGGAGCGTCAGGCCGGCGATGGAGGCGATTCCTGCCGCCAACCCATCCAGCCCGTCGATCAGGTTGATGACGTTACTGACCGCCACGATCCAGAGCACGGTTAGGGGCACGCCCCAGAAGCCGAGCACCAACAAGTCGTCACCGGCGGACGGGGTCAGGAAGCCCAGCGGGTTCGTCAACACGTTGATGCGGATCCCGTGGGCCACGGCCACCAGCGCCGCGGCGACCTGCCCGGCCAGTTTGACCAGCGGACGCAGGTCGAACAGGTCGTCGGCGAGGCCCACCGCCAGCATGACCAGCCCGCCCAGCAGCACGCCGGACAACTCGCGGTGGGCCCATCCCAAGCCGAGCACGGCCGCTGCCGTGAAGCCGGCGAAGATGGCCAGACCTCCCAGGTGCGGCACGGGCTCGCGGTGCATGCTGCGTGCCGTGGGACGGGCCACGAGGCCGAGGCGTGCGGACGCGGCGCGCACCAACGGCGTGCACACCAGGGCGATGACCGCCGCCACGGCCAGGATGGCTAGATAGGACTGCGGATGGGCCCCGATGGGCATGATCGCTCTTCCTCCCGACTGCTCTCCCGGCTGCACACCTCTCGCGACGGCTGCCCGCTTCCCGCGGGACTGCGCCACTTCCGGCGGCGAAACGGGTTCCCCGTGCCCGCCCCGTGCTCCGCAAGGATTGTATGGCCGCCTCGGATGGGTGTCAAACCAGGGCTACACAGGCGCGGCCGCTCCTCATTCTCCCCCGCCCGCGCCCGCCCGCCCGCTCCCGCGGGCGAACTCGGCTTCCAGTTGGGCGATCTTCTCCACCCGCCGCTGGTGCCGCCCACCGGCAAAGGGCGTGGACAGCCACACCGCCAGGATCTCCCGTGCCAGGCCCGGACCGACGACGCGGGCACCCAGGGTCAGGACGTTGGAGTCGTTGTCCTGGCGCGTGAGCCGCGCGGAGTAGGGATCGGTGCAACAGGCCGCCCGGATTCCCGGAACCTTGTTGGCCGCGATGGCCATGCCGATCCCGGTGCCGCAGATCAGCACACCGCGCGCGGCCTCGCCGCCCACCACCTTCTCACAGACGGCGCGGGCGAAGTCCGGGTAGTCGCAGGACTCCCGGCTGTCGGTCCCGACGTCGATCACTTCATATCCTTCGGAAACGAGGAACTGGATCAGGTCCTGCTTGAGATCGTAGCCGGCGTGATCGCTGCCGATGGCGATGCGCATTCCGCGTACCTCCCCCGGGGCGCCCGCGCCGACCGGATTGTCCCCGGGCCCGCCCGGCCGCCGCGGCAGTTCTCGCTGCAGCCGGGCCGCCACCTCCCGGGCCTCCCGCTCCAGCTGGCGCGCGACGATCCTGTAGTGGTTCAAGGACTGGCCGAAAGGATCGGGAACGTCGGGGTCCTCCAGCGACCGGCCGGCGGCGAACTCGCGCCACACCGCCACCCGCCCGGCGATCTCGGGGAAGCGGCGGCGCAGCTGCTCGGCGTGGGACCGCGTCATCGCCAGGATCAGATCGGCATCGCGGACGACATCCGCGTCGACGGCCCGGCTCCGGTGACCCGCCAGGCTGATGCCGTGCTCCGCCACCGCCTGTCGTGCCTCGGGCGGAGCCGGCAGGTCGGGCAGGGCGTACAGGCCCGCGGACTCGACGCGCACGTCCCCGAGCCCGACGCGGTCCAGGGCCGCCCGCAGGTAGGCAGCGGCCATGGGGCTCCGGCACGTGTTGCCGCTACAGACGATCAGTACCCGTCGCTCCGGCACCGATCTCCCCTCCGGAGGCTGCCTTGCGCAGGCGGTTCATGACGGTGCGACCCAGCCCGCGCTCCGGCACGGCCAGGGCCAGGATGCGCGCGACGCCGGCGGCGTCCGCCGCCCGCAAGGCCCGGAAGAGGCGCCGGGCCTGCTCCGCCGGATCGTCTCGGGATCCCAAGTCGAAGGCGACGACAGCCCCTTCCCCGCCGTGGCCGGCACCCGCCCCGGCGGGGGACGGCGACGCTTCCCCGGCTTCCGCGGGGTCCCGGGGCACCAGCGGGAGGCCGCAAGCGGCCGCCAGCCGGGCCAGGTCCTCCCGGCAACCGATGACGGCCACGGGCCCGCCCGCCGCCAGGGCCTGCCGCAGGGCGGCCGCCGCCTCCTCCCAGGTCCCGGCACCGGGGTCCCACAGCTGGAGCGGCGCGCGCGGCGCGTAGTGACGGTACTTCATGCCGGGGGACGGCGCCGGCTCCCCCGGTGCCGGGTCCGAAGCGACCACCACGGGCTCGCCCAGCACCGCCTCCAGGTCCTCCAGGGGCACGCCGCCGGGCCGCAGTAACCGCGGCCGGGGGCCCGACACGTCCACGACCGTGCTTTCGACACCCACCGCCGCCGGTCCCGCGTCCAGGATGACTTCGATCCGGTGGGCCAGGTCCTCCCACACGTCCTCCGCTCGGGTGGCACTGGGGCGGCCCGAGCGGTTGGCGCTAGGCGCCGCCACCGGCCTGCCCGCGGCCTCGATCAACGCCCGGGCCACGTCGTGGTCCGGACAGCGCACGGCCACGGTGGGAAGGCCGGCGGTCACGGCCGCGGGCACGAGGGGACCCGCCCGCACCACCAGGGTCAGTGGCCCCGGCCAGAACGCCCGCGCCAGCGCGGCCGCCGCGGGTGGCCATTCCGCCACCAGCGCCGGGGTGATACCCGCCGGGGAGGCGATGTGGACGATCAGGGGGTTGTCGGCGGGCCGTCCCTTGGCGGCGAAGATGCGTCTTACAGCGGCGGCGTTGAAGGCGTCGGCCCCCAGTCCGTACACCGTCTCCGTCGGGAAAGCCACCAGGCCCCCGCTGCGCAGGACCGCCGCCGCCCGCCGGATCAGGGCAAGGTCGGAGGCGGGGTCACCGGTCAGCTTCCACCACTGGGTGCGCAAGCCGGTCACGGCTCCCACCGGCCGCCCACCACCCGGGGGATGCTCGCCAGGTCCTTCCACACCCGGCAATCCCGGAATCCGTGGCGGCGCAGCAAGTCCGTGACATCATCGGCCTGCCCGTGGCCCACCTCCAGCAGCAGGTACCC
>QGUQ01000280.1 GCA_003242195.1 Bacillota bacterium
GGGGAAGGCAGCGCCGCCGAACCGGGCGTTCCGAGGGATATCGTTCCCGTGCGGGGGACAGGCCCCGGGGGGCCGGGGCCACAGGCCGTTGCCGTCGCTTACGTGGCCGTGGTGCTGGCCGTCCTCTTCTTCCTGGCCGGGCTGGGCCGGGCGTTGCCCGGGCAGCTGCCGCCGGGCGCTTCCGGAGGGCCGGAGGCCGTGCCCGCCCTGGCGGGGCAGGGCGGCGGGGCCGGCGCCGCCACCGGCCGGGATGCCGGGGAGGGCGGCGCCGGGGATGGGGAAGGGGCCGGCGCCGGCCCGGGGGCGACGGCCGGGCGGGAGGCGGAGCCCGACCTGTGGCAGGCCCTGGGGGAGCGGGTGTGGGGCTGGCGGGCCGCCCTGACCGCCGCGCTTCCCCCCGCGGGGGCGGGGCCGGCGCCCGACGGTGGACCGGCCGGTCCGGAGGTAGGGCGCCGCTTGGCAGGACAGGTCATCGAGCGCCTGGTCGGGGTTCGGCTGGACGAGCCCCTCTCCATCGTGGCGGCCCAGTTCCCGGCGGGCCGGGCGTTGGAGGCCCTGGAGGAGTTCGAAGAGGAGGGCGGGCCTGCCATCGGACAGTTGGCGCCGCCGGCGGTGCTGGCCGGGGGCTTGCCCCGGGTGCGTCCCGAGGCGGGAGAGGGAGAGTCCGGCGGCGACGTGGCCGTCACGGGCGAGAGGCCGCGCGTGCTGATCTACCACACCCACACCAGCGAGGCGTACGTGGGTGCGGTGCCGGTCAGCGCCGACTTCGATCCCGCCGTCCAGGCTTTCACCAGCGATCCCGGCTCCAGCGTGGCCGGTGCAGGCACCGTGGTGCAGGAAGTGCTGGAGCAGCAGGGCATCGCAACCGTGCACCTCAAGCAGGTGTTCGACCGGGACGGTGAGCGGGTGACGCGCATCGGCAACTACCAGCGGTCGCTGGCGGCGCTCACGGGACGCGGCAAGGGCGTGCTGGACCGCTACCCCAGCGTGGACGTGGTCCTGGACATCCACCGGGACGGGGTCGGCCGCGACCGCACCGTCGCCACGGTGAAGGGGCAGCGTGTGGCCACCCTCCTCTTCGTCGTGGGGACGGGCCGGCGCCTGCCCCATCCGGACTGGCAGAAGAACTACTGTTTTGTCCAGTGGATCGTCCGCGAGCTCAACCAGCGCCATCCCGGCCTGGTCCGCGGCGTCCTCCTCTCCGACAACCGCTACAACCAGCACGTCCGCCCGGGCGCCGTGCTGGTGGAGATCGGGGGCTACGGCAATACGCCCGAGGAGGCCGAGCGCAGCGCCCGGATGTTGGGGGAGGGACTGGCGGCGGTCATCCAGAAGGGTCGCGTCCCCCAGCGGGACCGGCCCTTCTCCTGCCCCCCCGGCGTGCAGCCCCCGGCCCGGTAAGCGGGCGTGCGGCATCGCCACCCGGGTCCGTGTTGAGTGCCCCTTCGGGCTCCGGGTATGTTGGAATCAGGGGCCGCCGACCGCGGCCGGGGAGGTTCCCGGCTTTCCCCCGGCGGCCCGTGGAGGAGGCGAGCCCATGGCGCTCATCCGCCCGGAAGAGCGCAAGATCTTGCAGGAGCGCTTGCAAGGGATGGCGGGTCCCGTGGACGTCGACGTCTTCACCCGTGACACGCGCCTCTTCGTCCCCGGCCGCGAGTGCCCGGGGTGCGAGGAGACGGTCCGCCTGATGCAGGAGCTGGCGGAGTTGAGCCCGTCCTTGCGCGTTCGCATCCGCGACATCGACCGGGAATCCGCCGGCGCGCAGGAGATGGGTGTGGAGCGGGCACCGACGGTGGTCGTCCACGGGCGGGCCGGAGGGCGCGTCCGTTTCGTGGGGCCGCCCGTTGGCTACGAGTTCGCCACGCTGGTGGAGACGCTGGTGGAGGCGTCGCACCCCGCCGGTACCGGGGATGAACCCGGCCCCGGGCAGGGGACGGGCGAGCCGGGGACCGGCGGTGACGGGCAAGCGGAGGCCCTGGCCTACCTGGGCCAGGTGGGCCGGCCCGTTCACCTGCGCGTCTTCTTCACACCCACCTGACCGCACTGCCCGCGGGCCGTGCGCTCCGCGATCAACCTTGCCATGGCAAGTCCGCTCGTGACCGCCGAGGCCGTGGAGGCCAGTTCCTACCCGGACCTCGCCCGGCGCTATCAGGTGTTCGCGGTTCCCAAGACGGTGGTGAACGATCGCGTCGCCTTCGAAGGCGCGGTGCCCGAGGCTTACCTCTGGTCGGCCATCTGGCAGGCCCTGGGCGTGCAGCCGGGGCGGCCGGAGGGGGCGGGCGAGGATCGCCGGGAGGAAACCCAGGAGGAATAGTCCGGAGCCAGGCGCCGGTGGTGACGCGTCGGAGGGGCAGGGGGCCGGTGACCCCCTGCCCTTCTTGTCATGGCGGCCGCCCTCCCGCGAGGGCCCTCTCCCAGCGGCGGGGCGGCGCGATATAATCGGAAACGGCTCCCGTGCCGGCGCCGGTGGGCGGGAGCTTGGTGCGTGGACGTGGAGAATTTGGCGTGAGAGGTTGGCGTGGCCGTATGAACGATGCCGTGGCACCGCGGGTTCCCCAGTCCCGCATCCGCAACTTCTGCATCATCGCCCACATCGATCACGGCAAGTCCACGCTGGCGGACCGCCTGCTGGAGTACACCGGTACCATCAGCGAGCGGGAACGGCGCGACCAGCTCCTGGACATGCTGGACCTGGAGCGCGAGCGTGGCATCACCATCAAGATGCAGGCGGTGCGCATGGTGTACCGGTCGGCCGGCGGCACGGAGTACGTGCTGCACCTCATCGACACGCCGGGCCACGTGGACTTCAGCTACGAGGTCTCCCGGGCCCTGGCCGCGTGCGAGGGAGCGGTGCTGCTGGTGGACGCCACCCAGGGCGTGGAGGCCCAGACGGTGGCCAACCTCTACCTCGCCCTGGACGCCAACCTCACGCTGATCCCGGTGATCAACAAGATCGACCTGCCCGCTGCGCGCCCCGAAGAGGTGCGCGAGCAGCTGGCCGACCTGGGCTTCGACCCGGACGAGGTGCTGCTGGTCTCGGCCAAGGACGGGACCGGCGTCGACCGGCTGCTGGAGGCCATCGTGGAGCGGGTGCCGCCCCCTGCCGGCGACCCCGAGGCGCCGCTGCGGGCGCTGGTCTTCGACAGCCACTATGACGCGTACCGGGGCGTCATCGCCTACGTACGGGTGCGGGAGGGGCGCCTGCGGCCTGGCGACCGCATCCGCCTGATGGCGTCGGGCGCCGAGTTCGAGGTCGACCAGGTGGGGACCTTCCGGCCGGTCATGGTGGCCGTGGACGAGTTGTCGGCCGGCGAGGTGGGGTATGTCGCCGCGGGC
>QGUQ01000281.1 GCA_003242195.1 Bacillota bacterium
GCCGGGTCCTGTCCGGCACCGACTACCGCGGCCAGTTTCCCGGTTCGACCCGGTTGGTCTCCATCGGCGGTACGACCGTGACCTACCAGGCCGTAAAGGCCGTGCGCGAATCGGGCGGCTGCGCCATCTCCGTCTCCGACGCGGAAGCGGCCGAGGCCCGGCGTGCCCTGGCCAGGGCGGGGGTATATGCGGAGGCCTCTTCGGCCACGGTCCTGGCCGCCGCCTACCACCTGCGCGAGCAGGGCTGGCTCGATGCCGGTGACCGGGTCGTCCTGATCGTGACGTCCCACGGGTTCAAGGGTCCCGCGGTTCGTTGAAGGAACCACGTGATCAGAGGGGCCGGGTGCGAGGCATGCGAGCAAGGGAAATGCTGATCCTTCCTCTCGCGCTGGCCATCACCCTAGGTCAGTGGCTTCTTTTTGGGCTCATCATTCAACTGGAGCTCTATGTCGGCTTCGAGTTGTTCAAGCCACTGCTGGCCAAAGACGAGGTGGGCTGGACTTTCCTGCTGCTCGCCCTGGCGGTGGTCGTGATCGACGTGTTCCTCTACCTGCGCATTCCGGACGAAGTCCTCGATTCGAGGAAACTCGCCCGGAAGTTGTTGAAGGTACCCGGTTAACGGCGCCCGGACCGGCCCGGGCTTCCGTATCAGGATCTACGCTACCGCCGGCCACTGGCGACGGCCCGCCGGCGAGCCGGGTGCCGAAGGTGTGCCGAAGCTTGTGGGCGCTCGCCCGCCGCAGCCCGGCCCGCGTGAGGTGCCGCTTCACCGCCACCTGGGCCGCGTTCTTCGTCAGGGGCTGGCCGGTGAGGGTCCACCACAGCGGGTCCTGCGGCGCCTTCGGCCTCCGCGGCCCCGGCCAGGTCTGCAGGTACTGCTGGAGCGCCTCCTGCGTACGGCGGTGGAGGGAGAGGAGACGTTCCTTATCGCCCTTGCCCACGACCCGCAGGGTGCCCTCCTCAAAGTCCATGTCCCCGAGGCGCAGGTTCACCGCCTCGCTGATTCGGAGCCCCTGGTACAGCAGGAGGGTAATCAGGGCATAGTCGCGCTCCTTGAGACGGGCGTGGTGGGCCTTCTGCCGGGGCGTGAGCCCCTCGTCGGAGAGCACGGTCTGGAGCAGCCGCTCGGCCTCGGATTCGGACAAATACATGGGTAGCCGCTTGTGGCGCTCGCCGGCGATGGGCCGGTCCAGCCGGGCAAACGGATCCCGGGGGATGATGCCTTCGGCGGCCAGCCACCGGAAACAGCCGTGGACCGAGGAGAGGGGGCGGGCCCGGGTGGTTTGGGCCAGCTCGCGGTCATCGAGGTAGGCCAGCCACTTGCGGGCCAGGTCGCGGTCCACGGCGGCCATGTCTTCGGGGCCGAGCTTGTCCAGGGACTTGCGGCGGCGCTGGGCCAGCCAGCGGCAGAAGTCCAGCAGGTCGCGGCGGTACTCCTGGAGGCTGGACCGGCTGAGCCTGCGCTCGACCCGCTTCGATTCGAGGTACTGCTCCATCGGTTCCGGCGGCGGGACCTCCGGCAATGCAGCCACCTCCAGGGAGGGGATCCAGGCACTCCGGGCCGATTGCGGCGGTCTTTCGTTCAATAAAAGGTTTGTCGATTGACCATTTGGCCTGTAATGCATTTCCTGTCACACGTGCCCAACACCCTCCACGAGCGATAGGGGTAACTGGTGCGTACCGGGGCGAGAGGGAAGCAGTCCAGGACAGTCGTATGTTGCCGGCAAATCTTCCAGGCAGTTCTAGCGCGCCTTGGCAGGTACCCCTAATGAAAGCTCGAGTGATCGAGGTATGCCAGGACAAGGCGGTTGTGTTGGTCCACGTACAACCGGGCGAAGACTGTTATCATATCGAACAAGTGACGCTCCACAACGAAGGAGGACGCTGGCTAGTCAGCGCAATGGACTGTGACCGATAGCCGTGTGTAACGAGGGGGCGACTGTCAGCGCACCACGGTATCCAATTTCCCGACTGCTAGGACACCTCACGGCGTAAGACCGCAACCAACCGCGCGGTGACGGTTGTAACGAGGGGCGATATGCCCAAGCCGACGACAAGGTACGCCGGCGTAAAGTAAGGAGCAGCCTCCGATTGGATAAACCCAGGCAGGTCTGGGCTCTTGGGCATCCCTGCGTGGGAAACAAAGGTGAGGTAACCGCCTCCCAAGATGATGACCCGCTCCATGAGGGCGGTTACGAAGCCAAGCAGGGTCGAGTACCAATAGGGCCGTCCCGTCCAGACCCAGGTCGCGTAGACGCCTCCGACCGCGTAGGGGATAGTGCTCAGGGTGACTGCTAGGGGTCGTGCCCACGACCAGGACAATCCTTCAGGTGCGGGACGGATGAAGTTGAGTATAAAGGCAACGACCATGTAGGTGGCTAGGTACGCCGTGCCGATGACCGCAGTTCCCAGGATCCCGTACAAGCTTGGCTTGCCCCCTCCATATGGCGTCTCCTGACTCAGCCTTGGCTCCTGAAGGCAAGTTTCCTGCAACCGGACGCGCGCCCCAACCAGGAACCGTCCGCCGATGGCAGACGGCCACCGGGAGCACCCGTGAACAGGGGAGAGGCACCGGACCCGAGTGGTTCGGGCCAGCGACCGGTCATCCAGGTGGGCCAGCCCCTACCGGGTAGCGGCTGCTCATGCCTCAATGTGGAAGGACACCGATGGCCGGCGCGGTATTCCCTGGACAAAGGGTAAGGACGGAACCCTTGGGTAAGATCGGTGATGCAGCCACCGGATGTCATGAGGAGGCGGGCTCCTTGCAACGGCTTGAGGTGCTCGAAATGACGGTGCAGGTCAGGGTCAGTGACTACGAGTAAGGTGTCAAGTTCTACGAAAAGTTGCTGCAGCGCCCTCCTGACTTCATCCCTCATGAGGATTTTGCAGAGTGGGAGCTACTGCCCGGATGCTGGTTACAGATCGGCAAGGGCGAACCGGCTCCCGATAGCGGACCGATACGATTCGGCGTGAGGGACATCCGGAAAGAGCGCGAGCGGGTCATCGAAGAACTGGGCGTGGGAGGTAACTCCCATCCACACGAGGGAAGGCGTCCCGGTAGCGTGGTGCACTTTCAAGGATCCCTGGGGGAACCTCCTTGGGTTCTTCCAAGAGTTGCCGTTAGATGATGGATCAGACGGCTGTACTGGCGAACGGGCCTGAGGACAGCCAGTTGCAGACCAGGCTGTGGCCGGCGGCGGCCAGATCTTCGGAACAGCCGGCGGCCCGCTCAACAGAGCCCTGGGCAAGCCATACTGGCTTGCCCAGGGCTCCTGCGCCTTACGCAGTGCTACCACGAACTTCGCCGTGCTTGACGAACCGCCC
>QGUQ01000282.1 GCA_003242195.1 Bacillota bacterium
GGAACGGGTTTAGCCCGGCCCGCGCCCGGCCGGGCCCGCTCCCACCCATTATAGACCACCCGCGCCCGTACGGATCGGCTGGCGGCGCGCGGCGCACGTGCCGACCGGCTGGCGGCGAGGCGGGTAACCGCCGTGTGGTGGCGCGCTCCGCGCGCGCCCTTGTCGGTGCCTGGAGCCGGCAGCGGACCGGGTCAATACCTAATTACAAGGATAAAGGAGGGAGGGGGCGGGTCCCCCACCCCCTCCCAACCGGGTAGCCGCCGTCCCGACCCTCCGCCGTGCCGGGACAAGCCCCGTCCGGTGCGCGCGTCAGCGGGCCCCTTGATGGGTCTTGACGTCCCGGGCCCCGTGCTGCCGCAGGATCTCGGCAACGGCGTCCACCTGCCGGTCATCGCAACGCACGGCGCACAGCGTCTTGCCCTGCTGGACCTTGGCCTCGAAGTCGCGCGCCTCCTGCTCCGGGATGCCCCAGTCCATCAGGCCGCCGGCCAACCCGCCTGCCGCGGCACCCGACAGGGTTGCCGCCAGGGGACCGGCCGCGAGCAAGGGCCCGATGCCCGGGATGGCCAGCGCACCTGCCGACGCGAGGAGGCCCGCTCCGGCGCCGATGCCCGCCCCCCAGGCCGCGCCATCGCCCACCGAGCCGTTGGACATGGACCCGTCCTGGCTGCCCTTCCGGGACCGCTGCCGGTCGTCGCGGGACACCAGGGAGATGTCGTCCTCCTTGACGCCCCGCTCCCTCAGAGCGTCGACGGCCTGTTCCGCGTCCTGGCGGCTGTCGAAGGAGCCGATGACCGTCTTGGGCAACCGCGTCTCCCCCTTCCGGGCGCCAGCTACCGGGCGCCCGGTGCTAGCCTGCGCCCGTTCCCCCGTCCCCATGCGGGGGTGCGCGCTGTCCGGCCCGCCAGGCCGCACGTCAGGCTCACCCGCCATCGCGTCCGCAGCCGGCAGTTCCACCAGCACCAGGTCCTCGCCGATGCGCCGCACGGCAGACCAGGGTACGACGGTCACCCGGGCGCGCCAGCCCAGCCACCCCGGTCGGCGGCCCGCCACCCGTAGTTCGTGGATGCGGCCGGTGACCGGGTCGAACACCAGGTCCGCGTCCGCCACGCTGCCCAGGCGGCGCGCCGCGGTGATGTCGATGATCTCCTTGCCCGCCAGTTGTGTCCAGCGCACGCCGCCCCACACCCCCGCCAACCGGCTCCCGAGCGCCCGCAAGCCGGCCCCTCAGCGGCGGCCGGTGCTGCCAAACCCGCCCTGCCCGCGGGCCGTCGGGGGCAATTCGTCCACCTCCCGCCAACGCACCCGGGTCACGGGCGCCACCACCAGCTGGGCGATCCGGTCTCCCGGCTCCACGCGGAACGGCGCGCGCCCCAGGTTGATCAGGACGACGCCGATTTCGCCCCGATAATCGGCGTCGATGGTGCCCGGCGCGTTCAACACGGTGACGCCGTACCGTGCCGCCAGGCCGCTACGCGGCCGGACCTGGGCCTCATAGCCGGGAGGCAGGGCGATGGCCAGCCCCGTGGGGATCAGCCGGAACTCCCCGGGAGCCAGTTCCACCGGCTCGTCCAGGGCCGCCACCAGGTCGCAGCCGGCCGCGCCCTCGGTGGCATACACGGGCAAGCGGGCCCGCGGGCGGAGGCGGACCAGGGCAACCTCGACCTCGGGCGGCACCGCCCCGGTGGCGCGGCCCGCCACCCCGTGCCCGGGCGCGCCACCGGCCGGCGTTCCGGGCCGGCCGCTCATCCCACCACCTCCCGCAGGCGCAAGGGCTCCGCCGGCCCCGCGCCCGCCATCGCCCAGCGCTCCGGGTCCAGCAGCCGCTCCGCTGCTTCAACCAGCCGGTCCCGATCCACGGCCTCGACCCGTGCCACCACTTCCTCCACCGGCACGACCCGCCCCAGCATCAGCAACGTGCGGCCCAGCCGGTTCATCCGGCTTCCCGTGCTTTCCAGGGAAAGGAGCAGGTTGGCCCGGATCTGTTCCCGCGTCCGGGCCAGTTCCTCTTCCGAGACACCCTCGCGCCGGATGCGGGCGCACTCGCGGACGATCAGGTCGAGGACCCACGACGCTGTCTCGGGGCTGGTGGCCGCGTAGATGCCGAACAGGCCGGCGTCGGAGTACGCGCTGTGGAAGGCGTACACCGAATAGGCCAGGCCGTTTTCCTCCCGCACCGCCTGGAACAGGCGGGAGCTGGACGAGCCGCCGAGGATGTTGGTCAGGATCAGCTCCGCGTATAGTTCATCGCTGCCGTAGCGGGCCGCCGGCGCTCCCACGCACAGGTGCACCTGCTCGATGGGCTTGCGCCGCCAGGCCTCGGCCGGCCGCGGGATCGGCGGTTCCGCCGGCTCCACCTCCGTCCCCGGAGCCCACTGGCCGAACCAGCGGGTCACCTCCTCCACGACGCGCTCGTGGGTGATGTTGCCCGCCACGGCCACCACCGTCCGGGAGGGCTCGTAGTGCCGGCGCCAGAAGTCCACCAGGGCACCCCGGTCGACGGCCGAAACCGACCGCTCCCAGCCGATCACCGGGCGGCCCAAGGGATGTCCGGCCCAGAGGGTCTCCGTCAGCAGGTCCTGGACCAGGTCCTCGGGCGTGTCCTCGTACATCTTGATCTCTTCCAGGATCACCCGCTTCTCCTTCTCCAGCTCGCCGGGGTCGAACCGGGAGCGCAGGAGCATGTCGGCCAGGATCTCGACGGCCAGCGGGAAGTGTTCGTCCAGCACCTTGATGTAGTAGGAGGTGTCCTCCTTCGATGTGTATGCGTTCATCTGGCCGCCCACGCCGTCGACGATCTCGGCCAGTTCCCGGGCGCTGCGGGTCTCCGTGCCCTTGAAGGCCATGTGCTCCAGCAGGTGCGCGATCCCCGCCCGGGTCTCGGGCTCGTGCCGGGAGCCCGTCCGGATCCAGATTCCCACGGTGACGGAGCGGACCCCCGGCACGCTCTCCGTCACGATCCGCAGGCCGTTGGGCAGCCGGGTGATCCGGTACGACGTCCTCTCCATGCCGACTCCTCCTCGACGCGTCGCGGCCGGACCGGAAGCATTCATCCCGCCGGACGCGGACATCCCCCCGCCGCCATCGCCCCGAGAAGAAAAAAGCTTCCCGAACGGGAAGCTCTGCGGGCGTGGAGGCCGGATCAGCGGCGCCGCCTGCGGCCGCCGGGTCGCCCGTTTCGGCCCGGGCTGCGCCGCGGGGCGGCCACCGGTTCGGGCTGGTCGAAGTCGTGGGCCCGCGGGCCGCTGAGGCTCTCCATGTGCTTCTTCTCCGGCTGCTCCTCCAAGGCATCCTTGCGGGACAGGTTGACCCGGCCCAGGT
>QGUQ01000283.1 GCA_003242195.1 Bacillota bacterium
GCCTGGGCGATGTACAGGGCGTCCTCGTCCATGTCGTGGTTGTTGGTCGCGTTGGCCATGGCCGAGCGGACGACCTTCTCGACGATGCGCGCCGCCTTCTTGGGCGTGAACCGCAGCACGGTCAACGCCTCGCCCACGGGCTTGCCGCGGACCAGGTCGATGACCTGGCGCGCCTTCCGCGGGGAAACCCGGACGAACCGGGCGACCGCCCTGGCTTCCATGGCACTCCCTCCTTACGGCCGCGCCTCACCGCACCCGGGTCTGGCGCTCGGTCTTGTCCGCATGCCCGCGGAAAGTACGGGTGGGCGCGAACTCGCCGAGCTTGTGCCCGATCATGTCCTCGGTGATGTAGACCGGCACGTGCTTGCGCCCGTCATGCACCGCGATGGTGTGCCCCACCATCTCGGGGATGATGGTGCTGTCCCGGGACCACGTGCGGATGACGCGACGCTCGTTCTTCTCGTTCAGGGCCCGGATCTTCTTCAGGAGCTTCGGGTCGACGTACGGCCCCTTCTTCAGCGAACGCCCCATGCAGCCTCCACCTCCTTCACCCGTGCTCCGCGGCCCGCGCCGTTACTTGCGGCGCCGGATGATGTACCGATCCGACGGCTTCTTCTTGCGGGTCTTCTTGCCCAGCGCGAGCTTGCCCCACGGAGTTACGGGGTGACGGCCGATGGGCGCCTTCCCCTCGCCGCCGCCATGGGGATGGTCCACCGGGTTCATCACCGAACCGCGGACCGCGGGCCGCCGCCCCAGCCAGCGGCTGCGTCCCGCCTTGCCGATGGTGACGTTCTCATGATCCACGTTGCCGACCTGGCCAACGGTCGCCTTGCACTCCAGGTGCACCAGGCGGACCTCACCCGACGGCAGGCGCAGGTGGGCGTAGTCGCCCTCCTTGGCGGCCACCAGCACCTCTGCCCCGGCCGCACGGGCGATCTGGCCGCCCTTCCCGGGCTTGAGCTCCACGTTGTGCACGGTGGTGCCCACCGGGATGTAGCGCAGCGGCAGCGCGTTGCCCGGGCGGATGTCGGCGTCGGGCCCGGACATGACCGTGTCGCCTACCTTGAGGCCCACCGGCGCCAGGATGTACCGCTTCTCGCCGTCGGCGTAGTGGAGCAGCGCGATGAAGGCGGACCGGTTCGGATCATACTCGATGGAGGCGACCTTGGCCGGCACGCCGTCCTTGTCGCGCTTGAAGTCGATGATCCGGTAGAGGCGCTTGTGGCCGCCGCCGCGGTGACGGACCGTGATCCGGCCCTGGGCGTTGCGCCCGGCCTTCTTCTTCAGAGGCACCACCAGCGACTTCTCGGGCTCGTCGCGGGTGATGACCTGCTTGTAGTCCACCACCGTCATCTGGCGCCGCCCGGGCGAGGTCGGCTTGTACTTCTTGATGGCCATCCTTGCTGCCCCCTTCGGGCGGTTGACGCGTCGGCTCAGGACGCGTCCTCGAAGAATTCCTTGATCCGGTGACCCTCCGCCAGCGTCACGATCGCCTTCTTGGCATCGGGCTGCCGCCCGACGAAGCGGCCGACGCGGCGGAGCTTGCCCCGCACCCGGACCGTGTTCACCTTCTTGACGCGAACCTTGAAGATCTCCTCGACCGCCTTCTTGATCTGCAGCTTGTTGGCGTCCGGGTGCACGAGGAACGTGTACTTGTTTTCCGCCAGATGCTGCATGCTCTTCTCGGTGATCACCGGTCGGAGGATGATGTCATGGGGATTCACGCCCCGAGCACCTCCTCGACCCGGTCCACGGCCTCGCGCGCCAGCACCACGTGCCCGTGGCGCAGGACCTTGTAGACGTTGAGCCGGTCGACGTACTCCGTGTCGACGTCCGGCAGGTTGCGCGCCGACAGGTACAGCGTCGGATCGGGCCGGGGAAGGATGAACAACGGCCGCTTGCCTTCCAGGTCGAGCCGCTTGATCAGCGCCGCGAACTCCTTGGTGCGAGGCCGCTCCAGCCCCAGCTCCGACAGGCCTTCCAGCACGATCAGTTCCCCGTCGGCCACCTTGGCCGAGAGGGCCGACCGCAGCGCCGCGCGGCGGGCCTTCTTGGGCATGGTCTGCGAGTAGTCGCGGGGCTGGGGCCCGAAGACCACGCCACCCTTGCGCCATTGGGGTGCCCGGATGCTGCCCTGGCGGGCGCGGCCGGTGCCCTTCTGCCGCCACGGCTTGCGGCCGCCACCGCGGACCATGCCCCGCGTCTTGGTGGCCGCCGTGCCCCGGCGCTGGTTCGCCAGGTACATGACCACCGCCTGGTGCATCAGCGCGGGCTTGATCGGAGCCCCGAACACGGTCTCGCTCAGTTCGATCTCGCCCACCCGCTCGCCCTGGGTGTTGTAGACCGCCACCCTCGGCATGGATGGTCCTCCTTTCGCAACCCGGCGGGCATCAGGCTTGCTTCCGCGCCTTCCGCGGCACGTTGGTCTTGCGGATGGAGACGATCCCGCCGCGGGGGCCGGGCACGGCGCCCTGGATGAGCAGGAGGTTGCGCTCCGGGTCGACCCGCACCACCTTCAGGCCGCGCACCGTGACGCGCTCGCCGCCGGTACGACCGGCCATCTTCCGGCCCTTGAACACGCGGCCGGGGAAGGTGGACGAACCCAGCGAGCCGGGCCCGCGGTGATACTTGGAGCCGTGGCTCATGGGGCCTCGGCCGAACCCGTGACGGGCGATGGGGCCCAGGAAGCCCTTGCCCTTGGAGATGCCCGTCACGTCCACGTACTCGCCCGCGCTGAACAGCTCGACGGTCAACTCCTGCCCGACCTCGTAGCGGTCTTCCTCCCCGTCGTCGTCCAGCCGGAACTCCCGCAAGTACCGCACGGGCTTGACGCCGGCCTTGCGGAAGTGACCGGCCATGGGCTTGTTCACCTTCTTCTCCTTGATCTCGCCGAAGCCGAGCTGCAGCGCCCGGTAACCGTCCTTCTCCTCGGTCTTCTTCTGGACGACGACGCACGGGCCGGCCTGGACGACCGTTACGGGCACCGCACGGCCCTCTTCGTCGAAGATCTGCGTCATGCCGAGCTTGCGACCCAACAGGCCGACGCCCATGGGTTGCACCTCCGTTTACAGCTTGATCTCGATGTCCACGCCGGCCGGCAGGTCGACGCGACGCAAGGCGTCGATGGTCTTGGGCGTCGGGTCGATGATGTCGATCAGGCGCTTGTGCGTCCGCACCTCGAACTGCTCACGGTGGTCCTTCTCACCGTTGGGGGCGGTCAGGACGGTGAACACGCTGCGCTCAGTCGGCAGCGGCACCGGCCCGGAGACCTTCGCCCCCGTTCGCCGCGCCGTCTCGACGATCTTGTCGGCCGATTG
>QGUQ01000010.1 GCA_003242195.1 Bacillota bacterium
CCCCCGCCCAGGGGGGTTGCCCCTGGGGCTCCGGTCCCGGGGGGCCTACCCCCCGCGCGAGCTGCTGTGGGGCCTGATGCTGGAGTCGGGCAACGACGCCGCGGTGGCCATCGCCGAGCACATCTCGGGCAGCGAGGCCGCCTTCGCCCGGTTGATGAACGACACGGCGCGCCGCCTGGGCCTGCAGGATACCCACTTCACCAATCCCCACGGCCTGCATGACCCCGGCCATCACACGACCGCCTATGACCTGGCGGTCATGACCCGCTACGCCCTGGCCAACGACTATTTCGCCCGCCTGGTCTGCCAGCCCGAGAAGGTGCTGTGCCGGGGCGACGCCGACTGGGTGCGCGTCCTCGCCTCCACCAACCGGCTGCTCTGGTACCACGAGTGGATCGATGGGGTGAAGACGGGGACGACGGATCCCGCGGGACTTTGCCTGGTCAGTTCGGGCAGCCGCGGGGGCGGCCGCCTCATCGCCGTGGTCTTGGATTCCGAGGACCGCTGGGAGGACAGCCGGCGCCTGCTGGAGTGGGGGTTCACCGCCTTTCAGGCGGTTCGATCCGGCACCGCCGGGGATGCCGCGGGGCGCGTCCGCGTGACGGGCGGCCGGCAGCGCTGGGTGAGTGCCGTGCTGGAACGGGATCTGGCGGCCATGGTGCCGAAGGGGCTGGCCCGCCGCGTGCGGATGCGGGTGGAGCTGCCCCCTCGCGTTGGGGCACCGGTGACGGCCGGGCAGGTCCTGGGCCAGGCGGTGTTGCTGCTGGACCACCAGGAGGTGGCCCGTGCCGGGCTGCGGGCCGGGGAGGCGGTGGGCCGGGCGCCCTGGTGGCGGCGGGTGCTGCCGTGGTAGGGGAGGGCGGTCCCGGCGGCGGGGTCGGCGCGGGGCCGTCCGTGCCGCCGGGTGGCGTCCGGGAGGGGGCTTGGACATGGCCTGGCATCGCGCTACCCGCTCGCGGCTGGCGATCCTAGCCGGCATCCTCGGGCTGCTGGCCGCGGCCCGGCTTGCCCTGGAGCTGCCCGCCGCCCGGCGCGTGCTACCCGCGGCGGCGGGAGACATCGTCCTGCAGGAGGTGTCCACGGACCGCCGCCAGGTGGCGCTGACCTTCGACGTCATGGAAGGGGATCGGGTGGTCGGGGAGGTGTTGGACGCCCTGGCCCGGATGCGGGCGCGTGCCACCTTCTTCGTCACCGGTGCCTGGGCTCGCGACCACGGCGGCCTGGTGGGCCGCATGGCGAGGGACGGGCATCAGGTGGAGACCCTGGGGTGGCGGGGTACGCCCCTGGCGGGTCGCCCGCAGCGGGAGGTCCTGCAGGAGCTGCGGGAGAGCAGAGCGGTCCTTCAGCGGCAGACGGGACGGCCGGTGCGCTTCCTGCGCCCCCCCGCCGGCGATCATGACGCGGGGGTTGTGGCCGCGGCTCGGCAGGAGGGTTTGCGGGTGGTCCTCTGGAGCCTCGACTCCCATGATTGGACGAACCCGGGCGTGGACTACATCGTCGACCGGGTGACCGGTCGCGTGCGCCCGGGCAGCGTCGTGCTGCTGAGCGCCAGCGACTTCGCCCTCCAGACGCCGCGGGCGATGCCCGGCATTCTCGAGGGCCTGGCCCGGGAGGGTCTGCGGCCCGTCACCCTGGATGCACTCCTCCAGGAAGGGCAGGGGGGCGCCCCGGGAGGCACGCCGGCGCCGTGAGAAGCCGGCGGCCGCCGGGACCGGCGGCCGCCGGTCCCGCTCTATGTCGCCTGCTGCTGGCGGGAGCGGTCTGCGAGCAGGGCCCGGAGCTCCTCGATACGCCGGGCCAGGGGCGACGGCGTGCCGCGGACCAGGCGCTGGCGCCGGGCCAGCAGGCGATCGGCGGTGTCGAGGCAGGCCGCGGCCCGGTCCCAGTGCCGCAGCTTCAGCCAGAGGCGCGCCAGTTGCAGCCAGGGGTCGATGGGTGCCAGAGGATGCTCGGCATCGCACAGGGCCGCCTGCAGGGCGACGGCCTCCGCCCAGCGCCGGCCGCTGCGGTACAGGGCCACCAAGCGGCCGGCGACGGCGGTGGCTTCCTGGCGCGTCCGGGCCAGGGCCAGGGCGTGCTCATACCAGGCCGCGGCCTTGTCCCGGTCGCAGCGTTCCCATTCCCGGGCCGTACGGGCTGCCTCCGCCGCCGACCGCGCCCGGGACGGCGGGCGCCGGAGATGTTCCACCAGGTCCGCCGCCAGCCCGGCCAGGGACAGGAGATCCCACAGGTTGTGCCGGAAAACCGGCAGCAAAGCGCCCTCGTCGCCTTCCTGGAGATAGAGGAGGTACCGGGCCGGGATCTCGGCGCCATCGACGTCCCCCCGGCGCAGGAAACCGAGGCGGCGCCGCTCCAGGCTGCGCAGGTCGCAGCGCAGGCCCCCGGCCCCGAACAACCGCCGGGCAGGGTAGAGCAGGTCAAAGTGGGCCCGGGGCTGCGGCGGCCGCAGGCCCGCCAGGCGCCAGCGCCCCTCCAGCAGGGGCCAGTCGAAGCCACGGCCGTTGAAGGTCACCAGCCACGGGCGCTCCTCCACCCGTTGGGCGACGGCGGCCAGCAGAGCCGGTTCATCCGCCGGGCCCGGAAGCAGGAACTGCTCGCAGGCCATCCGGAGGGTCCCTCCGGCCGCCCGCTCGAACCAGGCGACGCCCGCCAGGAAGGCGTGGTGACCGGCGCCGCGGGAGAGGCCCGTGGTCTCCAGGTCGAGGAAGAGCAGCCGGTCGGGTGCCGGCGGCACGGGGCCCCGCGCCCGCACGGGGCCTGTGACCGCCGCCAGCAGGGGCAGGCCGCGGGCGATGCTCTCCCACCACGCCGCGATGGAACCGTTGCCGTGCCGGTACGTTCCGTCCAGGACCAGCCGCCAGCGCCGGGCGGTCCCTGCCGGCGTCGGGACGCCTTCCAGGGGCAGGAGAGCGTCGCCTGAGGCCGCGTTGCCCTCCCCGCTGGGTCCGCCCGCCTCCTCTTCCCGGGACCGCGGCTCCCGCGGTCCCACCGCCCCGCCAGGCGGCGGGGCAGCCGGGGTCGAGGAACCCGCGTCGCCCGCCGCTGCGCCTACGGAGGTCGGTGCCGGCCGGCCCGGTCGGATCACCAGCCGGCCCTGGGCGTGCAACTCCCGCAACCGCTCCAGCCGGCTCACGACGGCAGTTCCTCCTCCGGGGCGCCGCGGCGACACACCCACGGTCGGAGGGAGGCGGCGGATGGGGGGTGACGATCGGGACTGACCATCAACGGGCGGCCTCCCCCGCCCGGGCCAGCAACCGCGCCAGCAGGTGGCGCGCCGCCGCCTTGGCGCCGCTGCCGCTCTCGTTCTCGGGACCCACGCAGGCCGGGCAGCCGGCCTCGCACGGACAGGCGTCGATGGCTTCCGCAGCCGCCTGCCAGAGGAGTTCCAGGATCTCATAGGCCTTGTCGGCCAGGCCGACCCCGCCGGGGTAGGCGTCGTAGAGGAACACCGTCGGGCGCCCCGTGAAGGGCGAGCGGAGCTGGGCGACGGTCCCCAGGTCCCGCGGGTCGCAGAGCAGGTACAGGGGCGCCAGACGTCCCAGGAGATAGGCCAGGCCGTGCAGGCCCGATTGCACCGTGGCGGGCGGGAGGCCCTCCACCGCTCCTTCCGCCAGGGAGAACCAGCATGCCGCGGTGTGCATCTCCAGCTCCGGCAGGTGGATGCGCCCCCACCCGACGTTCTCGTGGGTGTAGAGCTTGATCTTCTTGAACAGCGTCGCCCGGGCGATGACCGCCACCTCGCCACGGGCTGCCTCGCCGCCGGACACGGCCCGGGTCGCCAGGGTGTCCAGCACCTTGAGGTCCACCGCGAGATGGGCGTCGGTGTAGTAGTCCACGTTCACCGGTCGCACGTAGGCCTTGTTTTCTTCGAAATCCAGCCGCTCGACCTGGTACTGCTGGCCTTCGTGGATGTAGATGGCCTGCTCGTGCACCAGCATCGGTGCCGAGAAACGGTCGACCTCGCCGATCACCCGAGCGCCCCGGGAGACGTCGATGATCACCACGTTCTCCTCTGCGGCCGAGCGCAGGCTGATCTCATGGGCCGGGAAGGTGTCGCTGATCCAGTGCCAGCGGTCTCCGGCCCGCTGCACGAGCCCCTGCTCCGCCAGGAAGGTGAGGACGTCGTCCACCGGCTGGTCGCCAAACCGCTCTCCGGAGCGGAAGGGCAGCTCGAAGGCGGCGCACTGGATGTGGCTGACCAGGATGTAAAGGTTGTCGGGGTTGATGTAGGCCGCCTCCACCGGCGTGGAGAGCAGGAACTCCGGATGGCGCGCGATGTATTGGTCCAGGGGGCTGCTGGAGGCCACCAGCACCCCCGCCGCCGCTCCCTGGCGCCGGCCGGCGCGGCCCGCCTGCTGCCAGAAGCTGGCCACGCTGCCCGGGTAGCCCGCCAGGACGGCGGCCTGCAGGGAGCCGATGTCGATGCCGAGTTCCAGGGCATTGGTGGCCACCACTCCCAGCACCCGGCCCTCCCGCAGCCCGCGCTCGATCTCCCGCCGCTCCCGGGGCAGGTACCCGCCCCGGTAGCCGCGCACGCGCTCGCCGCCGTCGCCTAGGGCGTCACGCAGGTACGTGAGCAGCACCTCCACCGCCAGCCGGGTGCGGGCGAAGACGATGGTGGGGATGCCGTTGCGGAGAAACCGTTCGGCCCAACGCCGCGCCTCGGGCAGGACGCCCCTCCGGATGCCCAGTTGCTGGTTGACCACCGGCGGGTTGTAGATGATCACGTGGCGCTCCCCGCGGGGGGCACCGCTCCGGTCGACGACCCGCACCGGCCTTCCCAGGAGTTTCTCCGCGTGCTGGCGAGGATTGGCGATGGTCGCCGAGCAGGCGATGATGCGCGGGCGGGAGCCGTAGAACTCGCAGATCCTTTGCAGCCGCCGCAGGACGTTGGCCACGTGGCTGCCAAACACGCCGCGATAGTGGTGCAGCTCGTCGACGACCACGTACTCCAGGTTCTCGAACAGGTTCACCCAGCGGGTGTGATAGGGCAGGATGCCGGCGTGAAGCATGTCGGGATTCGTCATGACCACGTGGCCGGCGGCCCGGATGGCCCTCCGTGCTGCCGTCGGCGTGTCGCCGTCGTAGGTATAGGCCTTGACGGGGATGCCCAGCTCCTCGACGGCTTCCTGGAACACCGCGTACTGGTCCTGGGCCAGTGCCTTGGTAGGGAAGAGGTAGAGGGCCCGCGCCTCCGGGCGCTCCAGGATGCGCTGGAGCACAGGCAGGTTGTAGCACAGCGTCTTGCCCGACGCCGTGGGGGTGACCACGACCACGTCCTCGCCCCGCAGACTGGCGGCGATGGCCTCGGCCTGGTGGCTGTAGAGGCGCTGGATGCCGCGGGAGCGGAGCCACGCCACCAGGCGCGGGTCCAGGACGGCCGGCGGATCGGCATACTGGCCCGGGTGGGCGGGCTGCACCTCCCACGCCTGGATGGGGGCGATCCAGTCCGGCTCGGTGCGCAGCTGGTCGAGGACCTGCTCCAGCGACAGGGACACGGCGGGCACCTCCAGCGAAAGCATGTTCGTCCCGCACCGGCGGAACCCTGCCGGCCGGGAGGGCGGCCACGGGACCGCGTTGTATGATGTAAGGGGCGCTATGATCAATAAAGTGAAACGGGCGGCGCGAAGCAAACTCCCGCGCGCTGGAAGTGGCGAAGCGGACGCCCGTTGCCGAGGGGAAGGGACTGCCCGGTGCACATTCAACCCCTGGACGAACTGGAGCTCCTCTACCCCGATTTTTTTGTCCACTACTTGCAGGATTTCGAGCGGGTGCGGCCGTTCTTCCTCTACGATCCCCACGATCCGGAGGCTTTCGCGCGGCGCGCCCTGGCGCTGGAACGCAGCGGCCACCGGCCGCCGCGGGAGGCCGTCGCGGAGGCGCTGCACGCCTACAACCGGCGACTCGGCGCTGAGGAACCGGCACTGGAGGCGGCGCGCAGGCTGGCGGACCCGCAGGCCCTGGCGGTGGTCGGCGGCCAGCAGCCGGGCCTGGCTACGGGACCCCTGTATACGGTGTACAAGGCTTTGGGCGTGATACGCCTGGCACGACAGCTGGAGGACAACCTGCGGCGGCCGGTGGTTCCCGTCTTCTGGCTCGCTACCGAGGACCACGACCTGGAGGAGTCCAACCGCCTGTACGTGGTGGACGACCGCGGGCGGTTGCGCCTCCTGCGCCTGCCCGCACCGGCGGGAGGCGGCCAGTTGTCCCTCGGTGCCCTGCCTCTGACGCCGGCGGCGCGGGCGGTGGTGGCGGAACTGGTCCGGCTGTCGGGGGTCAGCCACGAGAACCCCTTTGCGCGGCTTCTGGAAGAAGAGCGCCAGGCCGCCCGCACCTTCGGCGAGTGGGCGGCCCGCTTGATGGCGCGGCTGTTCTCGGGGCATGGCCTCGTGCTGCTGGATCCCATGGAGCCTTCCTTGCGCCGGCTCGCCCGCTCCCTCCTGCAGCGAGCCGTGGTACGGCGTGAAGCGATCCACCGCGAGCTGACCGCGGCGGCCCAGCGCCTGGAGCGGCGTGGCTACCGGCCGCAGTTGCAGCTGGCTCCTGAGCACTCCCACCTCTTCTACTACGACCGGGGACGGCGGGTGGCGCTGCTGTGGCGGGACGGCGAGTTCACGGACCGCCATGGGCGGCTGCACATGAGTGCGGGGGAAGTGGCACGCCGCCTGGAGATCTCCCCGGAGTCCTTCAGCCCGAACGTGGTGCTGCGCCCCATGGTCCAGGACTGGCTCCTGCCCACCGTCGCCTTCGTCACCGGTCCCGGCGAGACCCACTACCTCGCCCAGTTGCGGGACGTGTATCCCCTGTTCGGCCTGGAGATGCCGGTCATCGTGCCGCGTCCCGGCTTCACCCTGATCGCCCCGGAGGCCGTCGAGCGTCTGCGCCGCTACCGGGTCGGGGTGGGCGACATCCTGCGGGACCCCGGCGGCTGCCGGCAGAGGGCACTAGCCGCCCTGGACCCGGTGGGCATCGACCGCCGGTTCGAGGAGGTCCGCACCCGGATCAAGGACCTGTACGCGGAGTTGCTGGACGAACTGGAGCTGATTCGTCCGGAACTGCGCCCGCTGGGCCAGCAAAACCTGGGCCGCATCCTGGCCCAAGTGGATTACCTGCACCGCAAGGCATGGCAACACCACCGGCGGCGCCACCGGGAGGTCACGAGGGACTTCGACTGGCTCGAGAACAGCCTGCGTCCGGCCGGCGTGCCCCAGGAACGAGTCCACAACGCGTTTTCCTACCTGTTGCGATATGGCGACCGGTGGCTGCGCACCCTGCTGCGCGCTCCGGGGAGCGACGGCCACCGGCTGGTCTTCCTGGAAACTCCTGCGGAGGCCGGGGCCGAGGCCGGGCTGATCGGGCGAGGTGAAGACGGCCGGTGACAGCTGAGCGCCATGGCGGGGCGGCGGAACCCGCGGAGTATCGCACCGTGGCCAGGCCGGCCGTGGTGGAGACCGTCATCCGCCGGTCGCGCTTCATCACCCACGTGCAACCGGTCCGGGACCGGGAAGAGGCGGAGGCGTGGATCGCCGAGGTCGCCGCGCGCCATGCCCGGGCCACCCATAACGTCCCGGCGTACATCGTGGGGCTTCGGGGCGAGGTGCGCTGGTGCAGCGACGACGGCGAGCCTGCCGGGACCGCCGGCCGGCCCGTCTTGGAAGTGCTGGAACGCGAGGGTCTGACCCGGGTGGCGGTGGTGGTGACCCGTTACTTCGGGGGCGTGAAACTGGGGGCGGCGGGCCTGGTGCGGGCCTATGCGGGGTGTTGCGCCGCGGGGATCGCCGCGGCCATGCCGGTCACGTGCACCCGCGGCCGCCGGCTGGTGGTCCCCGTCCCTTACGTCCACTACGGCGCGGTCCGGCACGTCCTGGAGGGGGAAGGGGCGCTGATCCTCGACGAGCGCTTCGCGGAACAGGCGACGCTGGAAGTGTGGGTCCCCGATTCCCGGGTCGCAGCGCTGCGCGACCGCCTGGTGGAACTCACCGCCGGCGCCGTGCGCCCCGAGGAGGGCGGCCACGAGTACCGCATCTGGCCGCCGCCCCGTCCCGCTTTCGCCCCGGGGGGCGGAACGGGTCCCTAGCAACCCTTCCCGCCGGTGCCGGACATTGCGAGTCCGCGGTGGCGGCCCGGCACCCCGGCTGAAAGAACCCCCATGTTATAATGTTGAACGCTTGGCGTTGAATGAGGAACGCTAGGCGTTGAATCACCTCGCGTCCGCACCGGAACCAGCGCAGCATCGGCATCCGTCGTCGTTTCAGGCTCGCACAGCCACCTGTTGTCCGTTGCGCGCCGGCCCGGCCCGTAAGACCCGCCGGCGTCTTCATACGGGGTGATACCCGTGTTCCGCAAGCCGTTCCAGTACCCGCTGGCGTTCCTGGCCGCCCTGGTGACCCTGGCGAGTCTCCTGGTAGGTAGCCTCTTCTACCAGGAACAGGTCAAGGCGTCGCCGCTGGAGCGGGACCTGGCGGCGGTGCCGGGCGTAACCGGGGCCCGTGTAGAGCGGTCCGGGGGGCGCTGGCTGGTGCGGGTGGAACTGGGAGGCGTGGAGCTGTTGCCCGTCACCTACCGGCAACTCCGGGAGCTGGCCGACCGGCGCCTCGGAGCCGGCCGTTACGGGCTGCAGCTGGCGGACCGCCGTACTCCGGCGTTGCAGCGGGCCTTCTACGAGATGAGCTACTACCTCGAGGAGGCGCGCGCCCGTGGCAATTTCGCCGAGGCCGCGCGGCGCGTCGAAGAAAGAGGCCGGGAACTGGGGCTCCGGCGGGCCCGCCTGTACGTGGACCCGGACTACCTGTACCTGGAACTGGCCGATGACGGCGGGACGTTGTATCACGTCCAGCCCCTGCGGCCGCCCGGGGAGGTGAACGGAGGATGAAGGAGCGCTGGCGGGAGATCGCCACAGGCATCGGAGCGGGAGCGGTGGCCTTCGTCCTTCTGCGCTTGCCAGTGAGCCAGTGGCTACCGCTGGCGGTGTTGGCGGGCTTGCTCTTCTACCTGTTTCGGGGCGGGCTGCTGCCCGGCGTAGGGCGTGGCGCCGTGGCGCAGGCCGTCCAGGGGACGGGCGTGACCTTCGATGACATCGGCGGGCAGGCCACGGCCAAGCAGGAGCTGAAGGAGGCCCTGGAGTTCCTCCGGCGCCCGGACGAGGCGGCCCGTTTCGGCATCCGGCCCATTCGCGGGATCCTGCTGGCGGGCCCCCCCGGCACGGGCAAGACCTTACTGGCCAAGGCCGCGGCCACCTACACCGACTCGGCCTTCCTGGCCACGTCGGGATCGGCCTTCGTAGAGGTCTACGCCGGCGTCGGGGCCCAGCGGGTGCGCGAGGCGTTTGCGGAGGCGCGGCGGCTGGCCCGCCGCCTGGGCAAGCAGAGCGCCATCCTGTTCATCGACGAGATCGAGGTGCTGGCAGGTAAGCGCGGGCGCCACACCTCGCACCTGGAATACGACCAGACGCTGAACCAGCTGCTGGTGGAGATGGACGGGATCTCCACCGACGATGACGTGCGCATCCTGGTGATGGCCGCCACCAACCGGCCGGACCTGATCGACGAGGCGCTTCTGCGGCCGGGCCGGTTCGACCGTATCGTTCGCGTGGAACTGCCCGATCTCGCAGCTCGGGAACAGGTGCTGCGCATCCACATGCGGGGCAAGCCGCTGGCGGACGACGTGGACCTGGGCCAGATCGCCCAGGAGACCTTCGGCTTTTCGGGGGCGCACCTGGAGAGCGTGTGCAACGAGGCCGCCATCCTGGCCATGCGGGCGTCGGCGCCGGCGATCACCATGGAGCACCTGCGCGAAGCCATCGAGAAGGTGATGATGGGCGAGCGCCTGGATCGCCGGCCCAGCGAGGAGGAACGCCGGCGCATCGCCGTCCACGAGTGCGGCCATGCCCTGGTGGCGGAGATCCTCCGGCCGGGCTCGGTGGCCAGCGTAACCATCGCCTCCCGCGGCGAGGCGCTGGGCTACGTAAGGCATCGCCCGGAGGAGGACCGGTTCCTCCAGACCCAGGACCAGATCGAGGACATGATCTGTATCGCCCTGGCCGGCTCCCAGGCGGAACGGCTGCTCCTCGGCCGGCCCAGCACCGGGGCCCAGAGCGACTTCCAGCAGGCCGCCCAGCTGGCGCGGCGCATGGTGGAAGACGGGATGACCTCCTTGGGTGTGGTAGCCCGGGAAACGGTGCCGCCCGCCACCCTGCACCGGGCCGTGACCCGGATCCTCCGCCGCCAGGAGCGCCGGGCGCGGGCGCTGCTGGGGGAGTTCAGCGACGGCCTGGAAGTGGCCGCCCGCGCGCTGCTGGAACGGGAACGCCTGACCTCGGCGGAATTCCGCCGGCTGGTGGGCCTGCCGCCGCTGTCCGGACCGGCCGGTAGAACCGCGGAAGGACGCCCGGCGGCGGAGCGGGACCGCTGACGGGGAACTGCGGGCCGCGCGGGTGAGGGAGGCGCGGGGGGCATGAACGCGGAGATCGTCTGCGTGGGCACGGAGTTGCTCCTGGGGGAGACGCTGAACACCCATGGCGCATTCCTCTCCGAACGGCTGGCCGCCTACGGGATCGACGTGTACCACCACGTCACCGTCGGCGACAACCAGGGTCGCCTGGAGGACGCGCTGCGGGTGGCGAGTCGCCGCGCGACGCTGGTGGTGGTGACGGGCGGGCTGGGTCCCACGGGCGACGACCTGACCCGGGAGGCCATCGCCGCCGTCACCGGGCGCCCCTTGGTCCTGAAGGAGGAAGTGCTGGCGGCCATCGAGCAGTGGTTCGCCGAGCGCGGCCGGACCATGGCGCCGGGCAACCGTAAGCAGGCGCTGTTCCCGGAGGGCAGTCACGTGCTGCCCAATCCCAACGGAACGGCGCCTGGATTCGTCCTCGAATGGGCACCGGGCCGTTGGTTCGTCGCCCTGCCAGGCCCGCCGCGGGAGCTGCGTCCCATGGTGGACGGTCCCCTGCGCCCGTTCCTCGAGCGCTGGGCGGGCGGCAGGGCGCGCCTGGTGAAGAGGGTGCTCCGCATTGCCGGCCTCGGGGAGAGCGAGGTGGAGGACCGGCTGGCCGATTTGTTCGCGCGCCAGGGCGAGGTGACGATGGCCACCTACGCCCGGGCCGGCGAGGTGCACCTGCGCCTGGCGACGAAGGCGAGCGGGGCCGAGGCTTCTTCCCGCTTGGATGCCCTGGCGGCGGAGATCCGCCGCCGGCTGGGGGTGCACGTCTACGGCGAGGACGACGAGTCCCTGGAAGCCGTGGTCGGCCGGCTCCTCCGGGAGCGGCGGGAGAGCTTGGCGGTGGCCGAGTCGTGTACCGGGGGTAGAGTCGCCGACCGGCTGACCAACGTCCCCGGCAGCTCCGAGTACTTCACCGCGGGGGTCGTGGCCTACGCCAATCAGGCCAAGGTCCTGTCCCTGGCCGTGAGCCCCCACGAGCTGACCGCCCACGGCGCCGTCAGCGCCCAGGTGGCCCGGGCCATGGCCGCCGGCGTTCGGCGCATCTACGGGACCCACTGGGGTCTGGCCACGACGGGCATCGCCGGACCCGGCGGTGGCACGCCGGAGAAACCGGTAGGCACGGTTTACGTGGCCGTGGAGGGGCCCGGGGTTGGCCGTGTCGAGCGCCACCGCTGGCGGGGCGACCGGGACACCGTCAAGGAGCGGTCGGCCCAGGCCGCCCTTTTCCTCCTATACCGGGCCCTGAGCGGCCAGGCGTGACGCCGCGGCCGGTCACGGGACCGCGGCCGGCCACGCGGCCGGTCACCGGGGCCCCCGAGCCGCGTCCTCCTCATGGACGTCGTCGGGCGGGGGAGGGTAAGAGGGGACTCGCCCGGCGGAGGAGGGATGGCGGTGGCGCGTCGCGCGCGGGAGTGGACGCTGGTGGTCATGGCCGCGGCCGCGGGTGCCTATCTCGCCATGACGCTTTTCTCCGCCACATCCGTCACCGTGTCCCCCTTCGAGCTCGGGCTGGCGGCCCGGCCCTCCCTGCGGGGCGTGACGGAGGTGTCCGTCCCTCCCCTGGGCCGGGTGCGAGCTCCCACCCACCTGGGACCCATCGCCCTGTCCGTGCGGGTGGAGACGGTCGACGTCCGTGACCTGGCGCGCCTCGTGGAGACGGCGGACCAGGAGCGATTGCTGGCGGAGCTGCGGGGTCGGCTGGTGATGGCGGCGCGCCGCTTTGCCGTCCGGCTGCTGGTCCTCGGCGTGCTGGGCGGCGCGCTGGCGGCCCTGGCCCTGCCCTGGGGACCGCGGCCGCCGCGCCGAGTGGTGGCCGGAGCCCTGGTGGGCCTGCTCTGGGGAGCGGGCACCTTGGTGGCGGCGGACCGCACCTTTGACCCCGCTGCCTTCCGCCATGCCCGGTACAGCGGGGCCATCAGCGCCGCGCCCTGGCTGCTGGATGCCTTCGCCAGCACCCCTGAGCGGGTGCAGGCCTTCAGCCGGCAGATGGACCTGCTGACGGAGCGCCTCTACGCCCTCTACCGCGGCCTCGACGTCGTCCCTAGCGGGACTGCCCAGGACGGGGCCCTGCGCGTGCTCATCGTCTCGGATCTGCACAACAACCCCGCCGGCGTTCGCCTCGTTCGGGAATTCGCCGCCACCTTCGCACCCGACCTGGTGATCGACGCCGGGGACGTCAGCGACTGGGGCACGGCGCCGGAAGCGGAGCTGGTGGCGGGGTTGTCCTCCCTGCCCGTTCCTTACTTCGTGGCGCCGGGGAACCACGATTCTCCCACTTCACTGCGCGCCCTGGTGGAAGCCACGGGCGCGCGCCTGCTGGAGGACTTGGCCATCCTTCCTGGCGGACTGCTGGTCATCACAGCCCGGGATCCCTCCAGCTTCCGCACCTCACCGGCGCTGGCCTCGCCGGAGGAACTGGCCGCCCAGTCCGCCTCCCTGGAGGCCCTGCTGGCCGCCGCTCCGCGGCGCCCGGACCTGCTGGTGGTCCACAACCCGGCGGTGGCGGAGCGCTTCGTGGGGCGGGTTCCGGTGGTGGTCAGCGGCCACACCCACGTGCAGAGGGTTGACGATTCTCCCCGAGGCCTCTTCCTCAACCCGGGCTCCACCGGCGCGGCCGGTATCCGCGGGCTGATGGCGGACCGCGAGATCCCCTACGGGCTGCTCCTGCTCACCCTGGTGCCGGGGAGGGACGGGGGCTGGCAGCCGGTGAGCGTCGACGCGGTGGAGGTGTACCGGCTGGAATCCACGGGCTTCGCGCTCCAGCGTTACGTGGTGGACGGGCGGCCCGAAACGCCCGTCTCGCCCCTGGCACGGCCACCGCAGGCGGTGTACGAGGAACTACCTCTCGAGGTGCCAGGCCGCTGATCCCCGGCCCCGCCCCCGCCGCCGCGGCACCCGCGGACCGCTGCGCACCTCCCCGCCACGGCCGACAGGAGTCTAGCCGCCCTCCGTCAAACTAATGTTCGGGTCAAGGATTTAAGGTATCATGGGAGTGGATCCCGCCTTGTCCGGCAGGGGGAACCGTGCCCGCCGGCGTGGTTCCGTGCTGCCGGGGAGGCTGGGCGGGAGGAGTCACGTGAAGGACGACGCGAGCTTGCGGCTCTTTGTGGGCGTGCCGCTGGCCGCTCCCGTGAGCACTCGCCTGGTGCGGTGGATGGCGGGAGGGCGGCAGGAGCGCCCGCAGTTGAAGTGGGTGGAACCCCAGAACCTGCACCTGACGCTGCGCTTTCTCGGCGAGCGCCCGGCCGGTGACGTGGATGTCATCCGGGCCGCCGTCGGGCGAGTGCTGAACGGGCGACGCGCCTTCACCATCGCCGTCCAGGGGGTCGGCGGTTTCCCCAGCCTGGAACGGGCTCGCACGGTGTGGGCGGGTGTCGGGTCGGGAACGGGAGAGCTGGCGGAACTGGCCCGCGTGCTGGAAAGGGCGCTGCTGGACTCCCTACCGGGGTTGCCACCGGCGGAGCACGCCTTCCGCGCCCACATCACCCTGGCACGCGCCCGGACGGGGTACGTGGACGGGACGCGCTGGACCTACGTGGCGGCCG
>QGUQ01000011.1 GCA_003242195.1 Bacillota bacterium
CAAAGCCGGACGGCGCAGGGGGGAAGGACGCGCCGGGCGGCCCCCGCCCAGAACGAGCGGGGGGGGGGGAGGCTTTCCCACCCTCCCCCCCCCCCTGTCGTGCCCCGGCGGGCTCCCGTCCGTTTCCCTCACCGCTGGCCGAGCAGGATCGCCCGCTTGACTTCCTGGATGGCCCGCGTGACCTCGATCCCCCGCGGGCAAGCCTCGGTACAGTTGAAGATGGTCCGGCACCGCCATACGCCACCCCGGGCGTTGAGGATGCGAAGGCGCTCCGCAGCGCCCTTGTCCCGGCTGTCGAAGATGAACCGGTGGGCATTGACGATGGTGGCGGGCCCCACGTACTCCGGGTTGGCCCAGAAGGATGGGCAGGAAGTGGTGCAGCAGCCGCAGAGGATGCACTTGGTCGTGTCGTCGAATCGCTCCCGATCCTCCGGCGACTGCAGCCGTTCCCGATCCGGTTCGGGGTCATCGTTGATCAGGTACGGCTTGATGGACCGGTAGGCGGCGAAGAAGCCCTCGAAGTCCACGATCAGGTCCTTCTTCACGCGAAACCCGTACATGGGCTCCACCGTGATGGGCTGGCGGAGATCCTTGACCAGCGTCTTGCAGGCCAGGCGCGCCTTGCCGTTGATCACCATCGCGTCGGACCCGCAGATGCCGTGGGCGCAGGACCGGCGGTAGGCCAGCGTGCCGTCGACCTCCCATTTCACCTTGTTCAGCAGGTCCAGCACGCGGTCGGTGGGTTCGGCCTCCAGCTGGTATTCCTCCCAGCGCGCCTCCCGGTCCCGTTCGGGGTTGTAGCGCTTGATCCGCAGGGTGACCTGCACCGCGATCACTCCTTCAGGCGGCTCCGTCCCGGGGACGGCCTCAGTACTTGCGCTCCTGGGGCTGAAAGCGCGTGATCACCACCGGCTTGTAATCGATGCGAATGGAGCCGTCGGGTTGCCGGTAGAGGAGCGTGTGCTTCAACCAGTTCTCGTCGTCGCGCTGCGGGTAGTCCTCACGGGCGTGACCGCCGCGGCTCTCCTTGCGGTTGAGGGCCGCCTCGACCGTCGCCTTGGCGCACTCCAGCAGGTTGCCCAGCTCCAGCGCCTCCAGCAGATCGGTGTTGTACATCTCGCCCCGGTCGTCGATGGCGGCCTCCTGGTACCTCTCCTCGAGCTCCTTGAGGATCCGGCGCATCTCCGTCAGGCCTTCTTCCGTACGGAAGACCCCGGCCTTGTCCATCATCTCCTCCTGGAGGCGCGCCCGGATGGCGCCGATGCGCTCGCCCTTCTCCCGAGTGCGGAACCGCTCCACCTGTTCCCGCGCCCAGTCGGTGGCGTCCGCCGGCAGGGCCGGCCAGTCGCTCTCCCGCGCGTACTGCGCCATGTGTCGTCCCGCCCGCCGGCCGAAGACCACCAGGTCCAGCAGCGAGTTGGTGCCTAACCGGTTGGCGCCGTGCACGGACACGCAGGCGCACTCGCCGGCGGCATAGAAGCCCTCCACCGGCGTGTTCTTGGCGTCGCGGACCACGCGGCCGTCCACGTCGGTGGGGATTCCCCCCATGATGTAGTGGGCGGTCGGCTGAACCGGGATGGGCTCCTTGACGGGATCGATGCCCAGGTACGTGCGGACGAAGTCGGTGATGTCCGGCAGCCGCGTCTCGATCACTTCCCGGCCCAGGTGGGTGAGGTCCAGGTGGACGTAGTCCTTTCCGTCGATCCCCCGCCCCTCCCGGACCTCCAGGTAGATGGCGCGCGAGACCATGTCCCGCGGAGCCAGGTCCTTGATGGTGGGGGCGTAGCGCTCCATGAAGCGCTCGCCGTGGCGGTTGCGCAGGATGCCGCCCTCGCCGCGAGCGCCCTCGGTGATCAGGATGCCCAGCTTGTAGATGCCCGTGGGGTGGAACTGGAAGAACTCCATGTCCTCCAGCGGGATCCCCCGGCGGAAGGCGATGGCGATTCCATCCCCTGTCAACGCCAGGGCATTGCTGGTCACCTTGTACATGCGGCCCGCGCCGCCCGTCGCGAAGAGGGTGGCCTTGGCGTGGAACACGTGCAGATCGCCGGTGGCCAGTTCAATGGCGACGACGCCCGCGGCCCGCTGGCCGTCCATGATCAGATCGACCACATGGAACTCGTCGAAGAACCGGACGCCGTGTTTGATGGACTGCTGGTACAGCGTCTGCAGGATCATGTGGCCCGTGCGGTCGGCGGCAAAACAGGAGCGGTGGACCGGCGCCTCGCCGAAGTTCTTGGTGTGACCGCCGAAGCGGCGCTGGTTGATCCGTCCGTCGGGTGTCCGGCTGAAGGGCAGCCCCATGTGCTCCAGCTCGTATACGGCCTCGGGGGCTTCCTTGCACATGACCTCGATGGCGTCCTGGTCACCCAGGTAGTCGCTGCCCTTCACCGTGTCGAACATGTGCCATTCCCAGTGGTCTTCCTCGATGTTGCCCAGAGCCGCCCCGATTCCGCCCTGGGCAGCACCGGTGTGGGAACGGGTGGGATAGAGCTTGCTGATCACGGCCACCTTCAGGTCGGGGTGCCGGGCCAGCTCGACGGCCGCGCGCAGCCCGGCCCCGCCGGCCCCGACGATGATGGCGTCGAATTGATGACGATGAATCCGGATTGCAGACACCCCCCGCCTCAGGGAAAGGGCCCGACCGGGGTCGGCCACACCGGCGGCTCCATCCCGCCGGCCCCGGGCCGGTCCCGAAAGGGCCGGAATGGTCCAACGGCTCGGTCAGGCCTTGAAGGTGACGAGCACGATGGTGCCCAGCACCACCAGCCCTCCGGTGATCACGTACAGCAGGGTCAGCCAGAACGTCCGCCAGGCCGGCCGGTGGGCGTAGTCATCGATGATCACGCGGATGCCGTTGGCACCGTGAAAGAGCGCGAGCATCAAAAGCAGCCAGTCGTACGTGCGCCAGCCGATGTTGGCCCAGCGCCGCGCGACGAAGTCGTAATTGATGACCTCCACGCTGTTGAGGATGTGCATGATGTAGAGGTGACCAAGGACGAGGAAGATCAGTAGCAGGCCGGAAACACGCATGAAGAACCAGGTCCACAGCTCGAACCCGCCTGCCGGGCGCGAGCCGCCCCCTCCGTAGGCCGACACGGCGCCACCCCCTAAGCCCAGCCGAACAACCGGCCCAGCATGATGTAGGCCGCCGGCACGAACAGCACCAGGAAGAGGAGAGCCTCCACCAGGATCAGCTGCTTGTGCCAGCGCAAGGCGTCCGGCCAGAAGTCGATGATGATCACCCGCAGGCCGTTGACCGCGTGGTAGACCACACCGGCTACCAGGGCGACCTCCAGCACCATGAAGAGCGGCGCCTTGTAGAGCGCCATCACGTGGTCGTAAACCTCCGAACCGAAGCCAGCCAGGAAGGTATCGACGATGTGCACCATGAGAAACAGCATGATGCCGACGCCGCTGATGCGGTGCAGGAGCCACGCCCAGTGACCGTGACTGCCCCGATACCCGCGGTACATCGGATCCCTCCTCCACCCGCCTCTGCGTCCCGAGCCGGGACGTAAAAGAAAAAGGCCCAGCGCAGGCGTGACGCTTGCGGAACCGGGACGATCCCCTCGATCTTCCCTTCTCAAAGTAAAAACAGCGGCGGGACGAAGTCAACTTCGCCCGCCGCCGACCATTTCCAATTGCTCGTCCCCCGCTCGGGTGCCGGATTCCGCCACGGTACGCCCGGAGCCGGCCCTACCCGTTCCGCAGGCGCTCCACGGTGACGGCGTCCAGGCGCCGGATCACCGCCACCAGCAGACGCACCGCGTTCTCCAGGTCGTCCAGGTGCAGGATGGCGCCGTGGCTGTGCACGTACCGGGTGGGCGGCCCCACCACCAAGGATGGCACCCCCCGCCCGTGAACGTGGAAGAAGGCCGCGTCGGTCCCGCCGCCGGGCATGAGGTCGAATTGGTAGGGGATGCCCTCGGCTTCGGCCGTATCGGCCACCAGGTCCCGCAGCCGCCGGTGGGGCAACATGGTCCGATCATACAGGAGAATCGTCGGTCCCTTGCCCAGCTTGCTCTGGGCCTCGTCGGCCTCGACACCGGGCACGTCGCCGGCGATGCCGACGTCCACGGCAAAGGCGATGTCGGGATCCACGGCGAAGGCGCTGGTCCGCGCCCCGCCACCGGTCAGGCTGATCTCCTCGTGGACCGTGGCCACGCCGTAGACGGTGTTGGGATGGTCGCCGGCGGCCAGTTCCTCCAGCACGCGGACCACGATGGCGCAGCCGGCGCGGTTGTCCAGGGCCTTGGCCAGCACCAGGCGGTCATTGTGCAGGCGGGTGAAGGGCCCGTCAGGGACCACGGGGTCCCCCGGGCGCACGCCCCATTCCTCGGCCTCTTGCCGGCTGGAGGCGCCGATGTCGATGAACATGTCCTTGATCTTCACGACCTTGTCGCGCTCGTCGGCCGGGAGCAGGTGGGGCGGCTTGGAGCCGATGATGCCGGGCAGGGGCCCGCGCCGCGTATGGACCACGACGCGCTGTGCCAGAAGCACTTGGCTCCACCAGCCGCCCAGGGGCTGGAACTTGAGAAAGCCCTCGTCGGTGATGCGGCTGACCATGAAGCCGACCTCGTCCAGGTGGCCGGCGAGGAGGATGCGCGGCCGCTGCGACCGTCCCGGCAGCCGGGCGATGAGGCTGCCGAGGTGGTCTGTACTGACCTCGGCCACGGGTTCCAGGTAGCGGCGCATGATGTCCCGCACCGGGTCCTCGAAGCCGGGCACCCCCGGCGCCTGGGTGAGTTCCTCCAGCAATCGCACCACGTCGGTCACGGCGGTCATCCTTTCGGTGGCCCGCCGTCCCCGGGCGTTGCCGGCCGCGGGGCCGCCCGGCGGAACAGGGCGGGCCGTATTCCCCAACGGGTTCAGGCGGCCGCCCGGCGTTCGGGCGCCGGGCGGGTGGGTTCGTCCCGGACAACCCTTTGCCAGAGCAGGCATTTAAAAGTATTATAAATTGAGAACCAGATCTCAAATAGGTCGCCGGTCAGGCTACCGGGCGCCGCCGTTCCGGGTCCCCCGCGGACGGCGGCGAAGTACGTTCGCTCACGGAGGAGGTCGGCCAATGGCATCCACGCTGGAGATCCGCGACTTGCGCTGCAACGTCGAGGACAAGGAGATCCTCAAGGGCGTCAACCTGACGGTCCGCCAGGGCGAGGTTCACGCCATCATGGGTCCCAACGGCTCCGGCAAGAGCACGCTGGCCTACACCATTATGGGCCACCCGCGTTACGAGGTCACCGGGGGCGAGGTCCTGATCGATGGCGAGAACATCCTGGAGCTGCCCCCTGACGAGCGCGCTCGCAAGGGCCTGTTCCTCGCCTTCCAGTATCCCCAGGAGGTCCCTGGCGTCAGCGTGGCCAACTTCCTGCGGACCGCCGTCAACGCCCTTCGCGGTGACGGGAACGCGACCACGCCCGGGTCCGGGAAGAACCTGGCGGCGCTGGCCGAGCTGCAGAAGGACATCGAGGCGGCCCTCCAGCAGCTGCGCTGGGACCCCTCCTTTACGCGCCGGTACCTGAACGAGGGTTTCTCGGGCGGCGAGAAGAAGAAGGGTGAGATGCTCCAGATGGCCGTCCTCAAGCCCCGGTTCGTCGTCATGGACGAGACCGACTCCGGCCTGGACATCGACGCCCTCAAGGACGTCGCCCGCGTTTTCAACAACATGCGCGGCCCGCAGCTGGGTGCCATCATCATCACCCACTACCAGCGGATCCTGAAGTACATCGAGCCCGACTTCGTCCACATCATGGTGGACGGGCGCATCGTCCGCTCCGGCGGCCGCGAGCTGGCCGAAGAGGTCGAGGCCAAGGGGTACGACTGGATCAAGGCGCAGGTCGGCTGATGGCAGGAGGGGACAGCCATGGCAAAGCCGCTGGACAAGATCGAGGCCCTGGCGCAGGCTACCGGCTTTTCCGAAGACCTCATCGACCGGATCGCCCGCGCCTACGACGAACCCGAATGGCTGGTGAAGCGCCGCCGCGAGGCCTGGCTGGCGTTCCGCGATCTGCCGTTGCCGTCCTGGCGCCGAACGGACGTTAGCGACCTGCAGCTGGACCGCATCCGTCCCGTGGCCCCGTCCTCCTCCATCCCTGCGTGGGCTGAAGGGGCGCTGCCGCCGGCGGCAGAGGCCGCGGCGGTGGCGATCCAGGTCGACTCCACGGTGGAGATTCGCCACGTGGACCCGGCGCTGGCGGAACGCGGTCTCATCGTCACCGACCTGCACACGGCCGCCCAGCGGTACCCGGACCTGGTGGAACGGTTCTTCCTGCAGAGCGGCCTGCGCCCGGACACCGACCGGTTCACCGCCCTGCACGCGGCCTTCTGGATCGGGGGATTCTTCGTCTACGTGCCGCGAGGCCTGGTGGTGGAGAAGCCCATCTACCTGGTCACGCTGATCACGGGCGCCGCCTCGGGCACGTCGGTCTCCGGCCACGGGCTGATCGTCCTGGACGAGCAGGCCCAGGCGACGATCTTCGACGAGAGCGACGCCCGCGAGGTCGAGCAGACCGCCCTGTACACCGGCAACCTCGAGATCCACGTGGAGCCGGCGGCGCGGCTCAACTATGTAAGCTTCCAGAACTGGCGGGCACCGGTACGGGAGTACTCCCAGAAGTTCGCCCGGGTGCGCCGGGACGGCTATCTGCTGGCCACGTCGGGCTTCTTCGGTGGGGACCAGACCCGCAACGTGTTCACCACCCGGCTGGTGGAACCGGGCGCCGGCACGCAGAACATCCTGGCCTACGCGGCCGCCGGCCGGCAACACTTCGACCTGACCACCAACACCATCCACGCGGCGCCCAGCACCCTGGGCGACATGACCGCCCGCGGCATCCTGACCGGCGCCTCGCGGCTGGTGTACCAGGGCCTGATCCGCATCGAGCGCGGTGCCCACAAGAGCGAGGACTACCTGAACAGCAACACCTTGCTCCTGTCGCCCGATGCCAAGGTGCTGGACGACATCCCCAGCCTGGAGATCGAGGCGGACGACGTCAAGGCCAGCCACGGCGCCACGGTTGGGCAGATCGACCAGGAGCAGATGTTCTACCTGCGCAGCCGCGGCCTGAACGAGACCATGGCCAAGCGGCTCCTGGTCAGCGGCTTCTTCGAGCCGCTGCTAGGCCGAATCCCCAACGACGACGCCCGGGAGCGCATCTCGGAACTGGTGCTGGAGAAGGTGATCTGAAAGCCCCAGCGCGGGCGGCCCAGCCGCCCGCGCTGGGCGTTTCTGGAGGGATTTCTGAGGGATGCGAGGGCGGTCGGAAAGGGTCCTTGTGTCCCGGTCCGTCCAGTGGGATGATGAAGGATGAGATCAGATATCAGTATCAGTATCTGAAAGGCTCGCCTCCGCACAAGCGGGGATCCCCATCAGCGGTGAGCGGGTGATCATGGTGGAAATCAATAAGAACCCCGGGGCGATCGCGGGCGTACTCGACACCGCCCGTATCAAGGGCGACTTCCCGATCTTGCAGCGCACCGTGCACGGCAAGCCCCTGGTCTACTTGGACAACGCGGCCACGTCGCAAACGCCCACAGCGGTGATCCGGGCACTGGTGGACTATTACGAGCGCTACAACGCCAACGTCCACCGCGGCATTCACACCCTGGCGGAGGAGGCGACGGCGGCTTACGAGGCGGCACGGGCCAAGGTGGCTGCCTTGATCGGCGCCTCGCCCGACGAGCTGGTGTTCACCCGGGGTACCACGGAAGCCCTCAACCTGGTGGCCTATGGTTGGGCGCGGCAACACCTCCGGCCCGGTGACGAGGTCCTGGTCACCCCGATGGAACACCACAGCAATCTGGTGCCCTGGCAGCGGCTGGCGCGGGAGCGCGGTCTGCGGCTGCGGGCGATACCGCTGACCGAGGACGGCCGCCTGGACCTGGCGGCCATGGACGGCCTCCTGACGGAGCGCACGCGCGTGATCGCCGTGACCCACATGTCCAACGTGCTGGGAACCGTCACTCCTCTGGCGGAGATCGCGCGCCGCGCCCGGGAGGTCGGCGCGGTCGTCGTGGCCGACGGGGCTCAGAGCGTGCCCCACCTGCCTGTGAACGTGCGGGCGTTGGGGGTTGACTTCCTCGCCTTCTCGGCCCACAAGATGCTGGGCCCTACCGGAGTGGGAGCGCTGTACGCCCGGCGGGAGTGGTTGGAGGAGATGGAGCCGCTGCTGGCCGGGGGCGGGATGATCCGGCGGGTGACGTTGGAGGATGCCACGTGGGCGGACCCGCCGGCCCGCTTCGAGGCCGGCACGCCAGATATCGCCGGCGCCATCGCTTTCGGCGTGGCGGCCGACTACCTGCGCGGCATCGGCCTCGAGGCCGTGGCCGCCCACGAACGGGAACTGGTCCGTTACGCGTGGGAGCGGCTACGGGAGGTGCCCGGGCTGACCATCTACGGTCCCGGGCCCGAGCATCGCGGCGGCGTGATAAGCTTCACCCTGGAGGGCGTGCACGCCCATGACGTCGCCCAGGTGGCGGACGGGGAAGGAGTGGCCATCCGCGCTGGTCACCATTGCGCCCAGCCCTTGCACGCCCATCTGGGCGTCCCGGCGACGGCACGCGCCAGCTTCTACCTCTACAACGACGCCGGCGACGTGGACCGCCTGGTCCAGGCCCTGTACGCGGCGCGCAAGCTTTTCGTCCGCCCCTGAGCGTTGGGAGAAGGTGGAACCATGAGCAGCGACCTCTACCGGGAGCAGATCCTGGACCACTACCGGCACCCGCGGAACTACGGGACGCTGGAGGATGCGGACATCAGCCACGAGGACCACAACCCCCTGTGCGGGGACCAGGTCCGCTTCGAGGTCCGGCTGGACGATGGCGGCCGGGTGGTCCAGGCGGCCT
The DNA here is from genome assembly GCA_003242195.1 of Bacillota bacterium. Lineage (GTDB taxonomy): Bacteria > Bacillota > Sulfobacillia > Thermaerobacterales > Thermaerobacteraceae > ZC4RG37. The sequence goes on from QGUQ01000011.1 coordinate 8,848, forward strand.
TCACAGGACGGGGGTGCGCCATCAGCCAGGCCACCGCCTCGATGCTCACCGAGGCCGTGCAAGGCAAGACCCTGGATGATATCAAGGCCATGGACCAGCAGACCGTACTGGGGCTGCTGGGCATCTCCCTGAGCCCGGTGCGCCTCAAGTGCGCCCTCCTGCCCCTGAAGGTGTTGCAAGCGGGGATCTACCGCTACGAGAGCGACAAGGCAGGCCGTTGAAACCGTAGGCGAGACCGCAGGGAGCCCCATCTCACAGGCACCGGCGCCCCTGGCTGACGGGAAGCGCCCGGCGCCGCTGCCGGCTGCTGCTTCAGGCCTCGCCCGGCGGATCTCCCTCGTCGGCACCGGCCACCCGGCGGGCGGTCTCCAGGAAGATCTCCTCCCCGAGGGTGAGGGCGTACACGTAAGCTAGCTGGGCAAAGAGCTGTTCAGGCGTGAAGCCGCAGAGGGAGACCAGGCGTTCCACGTCGTCCCACGTGTACTCCGCATCCCGCGGCGGCAACCGGCCGTCCGCCATGGCGCGCTGGATCTTCTCGTACAGGGCGTCGGACCGGGCGCGGTCGCGGCGCACCTCTTCGGGGATCCACCAGCCCGCCTCCAGGTATTGCCGCGGGCGCGTCAGGCCCAGGTCTTGCAGAAGACGCACGAGGCGCGGGAAGGTCCAGCCCCGGCGCGCCGGCTCCGGGAGGCGTTGCAGCAGGTCCCGCGCCCGCTGTTGCTTGGTCCATTCCATGAAAGATCCCGCGCCCGGTTGCACGACGCGCTCCCCCTCCCGGGGCTGCCTCACCCGGTGGCTCCCGACCGGGCCAGGCGCCCGTATCGACCGGCGAAGAAGAGCAACGGCTCCCCTTCCGCCGCCTCGGCGACCTCCACCTCTCCCAGGAAGATCGTGTGATCCCCTCCGGGCAGACGTTCCACGATGCGACAATCCAGGTAGGCGAGGGCGCCCTCCAGGCGCGGCGCGTGGGGCGGCTGGGTGACGAACCGGTACGCGGGTTCCTGGTCAGTCTGGCGGGCGAAATAGCGCGAAATCGCCTCCTGTTCGGCAGACAGGACGTTGATGGCGTAACGGTCCGCCCGCTCCAGGACGCCGTGCATGACGCGATCCCGCCCCACGCAGACCAGGACCAGCGGCGGCTCGAGGGACACCGAGGTCACGGCGTTCGCCGTCATGGCGTGGACGCGATCCCCATCGTAGGCGGTGATGACGGTGACGCCGGTGGCGAACCGGCCCATGGCTTGGCGCAGTTCCTGGGGTGTGACCGGCATGGGGTGCCCTCCCTTCCATGGCCTGCCCTCCATGATATCCCAAGGCCGCGCGACCGGGCAAAGCCGGCGCGCGGGGCTGCCGTGACGCCCCTGGCGGCTTGCCGGCCCCGAGCCGTCACCGGCGCCGTCCCGGCCGCCCCTGGCCGGCAGGCGTGCGACCGCCTTCGGCCAGAGGGCGGTGCCGACGGCGCCCGTCCGAGCCTCATTGCTGCCCACCGGGTCTGGACATAGAATGAAAGAATGAAGCAAAGGCAGGTGACACGGAGATGGCGCACCGGCTGCTGATTATCGGTTCCGGCCCTGCCGGCCTCACGGCGGCCATCTATGCCGCCCGGGCCAACCTGGAGCCGGTGGTGGTCGCCGGCTGGGAGGCTGGCGGCCAGTTGATGCTGACCACGGAAGTGGAGAACTTTCCCGGCTTTCCCGAAGGCATCCTTGGCCCCGAGCTGATCGACCGCATGCGCAAGCAGGCGGAGCGTGCAGGGGCCACCTTCGTTGATGGGGACGTGACCGCGGTCGATTTTCAGAAGCGCCCCTTCCGCGTCCAGGTCGGTGAGCGGCAGCTGGAGGCCGACGCCGTCATCATCGCCACCGGCGCCTCCGCCAAGTGGCTGGGCGTACCGGGTGAGAAGAAGTTGATGGGCAGGGGCGTATCCAGCTGCGCCACCTGCGACGGCGCCTTCTTCCGCGACCAGGACGTGGTCGTGGTGGGGGGCGGCGACACCGCCATGGAAGAGGCCCTCTACCTGGCCCGCATGTGCCGTTCCGTGACCGTGATCCACCGCCGCGACCGCCTGCGCGCCAGCAAGGTCATGCAGCAGCGCGCCTTCGCCAACGACAAGATCTCCTTCATCTGGGACTCCGTGGTCGAGGAGATCCTGGGCGAGGAGAAGGTAGAGGGTGTCCGCATCCGCAACGTCAAAACCGGCGAGACGCGCCAGCTGGCGTGCGCGGCGGTCTTCGTCGCCATCGGCCACAAGCCCAACACGGAATTCCTGCGGGGGCAGCTGGAACTGGACGAGAAGGGCTACATCGTCGCCGACGGTCCGCGCACCAGCGTCCCCGGTGTGTTCGTCGCCGGCGACGTCCGGGACCACCGCTACCGCCAGGCCATCACCGCCGCGGCCGAGGGGTGCAAGGCGGCCATGGAAGCGGCCTGGTACCTGGAAGGGATCGAGCCCGAGGCGGCAGCCACGGGTGCGACCGGCGTGAGCGGTTCCTCCGCCACCGCCTCCTCCCCGACGTCGTAAGGTGCCGGGCCACGCCGCCTCGGCGAAACCGGACGAAGGGACGGGCGCCAACGAGCATGCGATGCCGAACCCGCGGGCACCGAAAGGGCGCCCGCGGGCGCTTTTCCAGGGGGGCGCCGCCGGGCACCGGACATGCTACGACGGGGGTGGTCCCATGCGGTGGACGCTGCGCGCAACGTCGCGCTCCCGGGTGCCCACCTGGGTGATCTCCGCCTTCGGTGCCGCGGCGGCCTTGCTGGTCGCTCGGCTGGTTCGTCGATAGCAACCGCCGTGGGAGTGAGCACACCTTCCCGGACGGGAGGCCTCGCGCCTCCCGTCCGCGCTGTCCCGCCCTTCCCGGGCTTGAACGGGCGCTCGCGCGCATACAGATCCCCGGGAGGCAGGTGGGAGCCCCGTGGAAGCGAGCGGCGGACCGGTTCAGCTGGCGCTCGGCCTCGGCGGGCTGGCGGGCGGGCTGGGCCTGATGACCTGGGCGCTGCGCCAGGCCGGGCAGAGCCACATGTCCGCGGTCCTGGCGCGCCTGCGCCGCGCGGGACCGCTGCAGGCCCTGCTGATGGGGTTGATCCTTACCGCCGTGATGCAATCGTCCAGCACCTTCGGCTTGCTGTTGGTGGGCGCCGCGGCCGCCGGCTGGCTGGACGTCCGCGTCGCCCAGGCCGCCATCGTCGGGTCCAATCTGGGCACCACCGTCACCGCCCACCTGACCGCCGTGCCCTCCCTCGGCCTGGCTTGGACGGTCGCCATGGCCGGGCTGATCCTGCTGCTGGTGGGTATCGGACAGCCCGCCCTGCGCGCGGCGGGCATGGCGGCCCTCGGACTGGGCGCGGCCCTCACCGGACTGGACATGGTCGGCCGGGGCCTGGCGCCCCTGGCGGCGGCTCGCGGGCTCGTAGCCGCCTGGGACCGGTTGCAGGCCACCCCGCTCGTGACCTTCGTTGTGGGTGTCGTTCTCTCGGCCACCGCCCTGTCCAGCGGCGCCGTCATCGCCCTGCTCCAGCGGGCGGTGGACACCGGAATCCTGGCGGTGCCCGCGGCCCTTCCCGCGGTCTACGGGGCCAACGTGGGTACCACCTCCGACGTGCTGCTGGCGGCCCTCCTGGTCCGCGGCCCGGCCCTCTCCGTGGCCGGTTTTCACGTGGTCCTCAACCTGGTCACCACGGCGGTCGCCGCCCCCTTGTCCCCCGTCCTGGCCGTACTGGCGGCCGCCCTGAGCACGGACCCAGCCCGGCAAGTGGCCTGGGCCCACACGCTGTTCAACGCCGCCGGCGCGCTGGTGGTCTGGCCCTGGCTGGTCCGCCGCTTCCGCGCGGGCCACCCGGCATAAAGGAGGCCCTGGTGGCGCAGGCGGCATGACCGGCTGCCCCGCCCCTGCGCCGGCGGGACCCCGGTCGTAGACGAAGCAACGGCGCCCGCCGGAGCGAGCGCCGCTTCGCACTCCTGATTTATTTATTTCACCTCGCCGCCACCAGCCTCACTGGCCGCCGGTCGCCTGCATCACCTTGGTCACCAGGTCGGGTTCACCGAAGATGGTCAGGAGAGCCAATCCGACGATGAAGACGACGGTCGCCACGACCCGATTGGTAACGCGCAGGCTCCTGAGCGAGCCCTGGATCACGCCCGCCAGGCCGATCAGCGTCAGGAGGCCACCGACCAGACCGAGGAACAGCTTCAGCAGAAGCGTCCCCAGCTCGCCGCTCATCCCTCCACCTCCTCCACGCCCTCGATGCTACCAGCCAACGCCCTTCGTGACCAGTCTCCCCTTGCAATACGGCGTCCCGCAGGGAGGAGTCCTTGCCGGTACCCCAGGTGGACACCCGTCAGAAGGACCAGCCACCCACAGGCGCCCTTTCCAAGAGACTGTGCGCGTAGGCCAGTAGGGGTAGGGGGGCGTTGCGTACAGGGATGGGGAACCGCCATCCGGCTGCGCGCGTTCTGGGCCGGGTCTCGGGACCAATGGGCCGTCCGCATGGTTGAAGACGTGGCCAGGTGAACCTTCCCCTCCTCATCCCCGCACCGTCGGGGCAGCAGCTGCACGATTGTTGACAGACACATGTGTCAGATAAATCTACGATGGTGCGGAAAGGGGAGGTCCGCGACATGTTCCTGGCGTGGAAGGAAATGCGGAAGAACTAGACCCGATTTCTTCTGCTCGGGATTATTTACGTGCTCATCTGTCACGGCCGGGTGTAAATTGACCCGGTAGGGCCGGAAGAAAGGGACTGTTGAAAAAGGGGGTGTTCGCGAAAGGGTGCGTGGCAGAAGTGTCCAAAGGAACGGGTGAGAACGTGAAGCGGGGAGGCCGATCTTTTGCTGATCGAGCCCGATTACGCGAAGCGGCACCGAATGTTCGAGTTCGTCCCGAAGTCGTTGGATGAGCTGGTCCCGCGAGATCACCTCCTGCGTCGCGTCGAGGCCTGCATCGATTTCCGTTCCCTCGCTGCCCCGTTGGCGAAGGGCTACCATCCCGATCACGGCCGTCCCGCGGTCCCTCCAGAGGTGCTCGTCCGGGCGCTCGCCATTGGATACCTCTACGGCATTGCTTCCTTTCGGAAACTATGCGCCGCCATCCACGAGAACATCAGCTTCCGTTGG
>QGUQ01000284.1 GCA_003242195.1 Bacillota bacterium
GCCGGAGTCGAATCCCTGGAGGCCGCCGCGGCCACCGTGGCGGGGATCACCGGCATCGCCGGCCCGGTGCGGGACGCCGCCCGGGCGGTACCCGGAGCCCCGCTGCAGCCCCCGGGCCCGCTGCTGGTGGCCCGCCGGGCACGCCGCAACGAGGTCTACGCCGCGGTGTACCAGCTGCCTCCCGCTGGCGGAGACGCGGCCAGCGGCGGGGCGGACCGGCCGCCGGGAGGCGGCGCCGCGGCGCCCCGCCGTCTCTGGGGGCCCGAGGCGTTGCCGCCGGCGGAGCTCCTGCCGCGGTTCCCCGAGATCGCGCCGGTACCCCTCGGCCGCTGGTGGTGGATGGCGGCCGGCGACACGGGGTTATGGGAGGCCCTGGCCGCCAGCGGCGAGGGGGAGCCGCCCCGCCGCGTGGAGGACCCGGGCCCCTGCGCCGCGGCCGTCTGCCTGCTGGCGGCACCGCGCCTGGCGGCCGGGGGTGACGATCCCGCCCTGCTGGCTCCCCTATACCTGCCGGCCGTCCCGGGCTATCGCCCGTATGGGGGAGGGCCGGGTAGATGAGATGATATGATGGGATTGCTGCGGGCCTGGAGGTGAGCCGGGTGGCGATCACGCGTGACCCCCGACCCGTCGCGGACGAGATCGAGATCGCGCCGATGACGCCGGGCGACGTCCCGCTGGTGCTGGCCATCGAGCGGCGCTCCTTTCCCACGCCCTGGTCTGAGCGGGCCTTCGTCAGCGAGCTGCGGGAGAATCTGTACGCCGACTACATCGTGGCGCGCTACGGCGGGCGGCTGGTGGGTTACGCCGGCATGTGGTGCATCCTGGACGAGGCCCACGTCACCACCATTGCCGTCGATCCCGACTTCCGGGGCATGGGGATCGGCAACCGGCTCCTCACCGCCCTGGAGGAAAGGGCTCTGCGTCACGGGTGCCGGCGCATGACGCTGGAGGTCCGCGCCAGCAATCACGTCGCCCAGCGCCTGTACCGGCGCCACGGATTCCGGCCGTGCGGGCTTCGCCCCGGGTATTACACCGACAACGGCGAGGACGCCATTGTCATGTGGCGCGACCGCCTCGATCCCCCAGGGCCCGTCGCCGCGAGCCATGAGGACGGGTCCGGATCGGGTGGGGACGACGGCGGCGCGGCGGGCGGGAGCGGTGGAGCGTGAGCGCTCGTCGCCACCTGACGCTGGGCATCGAGACCAGTTGCGATGAGACCAGCTTCGCCGTCGTCGCCGACGGGCGGGTCATCCTCTCCAACGTCATCCTGAGCCAGACCGATCTCCACCAGCGGTACGGGGGCGTGGTGCCGGAACTGGCGTCGCGCCGTCACGTGGCCAACGCCGTACCCTTGCTGCGGTCCGCCCTGGCGGAGGCCGGCGTGGCCCTGGAGGACGTGGACCTGGTGGCGGTGACCCGCGGCCCCGGGCTGGTTGGCGCGCTGCTGGTGGGCGTGTCCCTGGCCAAGGCGCTGGCGTGGGCGCTGGAGCGCCCTCTGGTCGGCGTCCACCACCTGGCGGGGCACGTCTACGCCAACTTCCTCGTCGAGGCCGGCCAGGACGCACCCGCCGAGCCGGTGTGGCCCGCCGTGGCGCTGGTGGTGTCCGGCGGTCACACCGACCTGTTCTACCTGGGCGGGTCGGGGCGCGTGGAGCGGCTGGGCGGTACCCGGGACGACGCCGCCGGCGAGGCCTACGACAAGATCGCCCGGGAACTGGGGCTGGGGTATCCCGGCGGGCCGGCCATCGACCGGCTGGCGGAGCGCGGGAACCCCGCCGCTTTCGCCTTCCCGCGGGCGATGCTGGAGGAGGACAACCTGGACTTCAGCTTCAGCGGCCTGAAGACGGCCGTCCTCTACGAGCTGGAGAGGCGGGGGTTGCGGGACCCCGACCGGCGGGAGGAACTGGCGGCGCTCCTGCCGGACTTGGCGGCCAGTTTCCAGCAGGCGGTCGTCGACGTCCTTGTCGAAAAGACCCTGAGGGCGGCGCGGCAGGTCGGCGCCCGCCACATCTACCTGGCAGGTGGCGTTGCCGCCAACCGGCAACTGCGGCGGCAGATGGCCCGGGCGGCCGAGGAGGTGGGGCTCGGCCTGTCCTACCCGCCCCCCGTGCTGTGCACCGACAACGCGGCGATGATCGCGGCCGCCGGCTATGCCGCGTGGCGCAACGGGCGCCGCGACGGCCTTGATCTGGACGTCGATCCCGACCCGCCGCTGGAAGGGCTCCTGTGAGGTGCCTCCGGTGCCGGGAGCCGATGTTCCGGCCACGGGGGGAGGGGAGACCGTGAGCGAGACGGGCGGCGACCGCCACCGGCGCCTGCAGCGCTTCCGGACCCCGCCCGGCCGTAACTCGCTGCACTACTGGCGCCAGGCCAAGAGCCTGCCGCGGGTGGCGTGGAACTTCATCATCATCTCGCTGGCCCGGATCACGCCGTGGCTCGGGGTCAAGAACGCCATGTACCGCCTGCTGGGGATGAAGGTGGGGCGGGACGTGGCCTTCGGCCTCATGGCCATGGTGGACGTCTTCTGGCCCGAGCTGATCGAGGTCGGCGACAACAGCATCATCGGCTACAATACGGTGCTCCTGGCTCACGAATTCCTTATTGATGAATACCGGATCGGCCCCGTGGTCATCGGGCGCAACGTCATGATCGGCGCCAACTGCACGATCCTGCCCGGCGTCGTCATCGGGGACGGGGCGGTGGTCGCCGCCCACTCGCTGGTCAATCGGGACGTGCCGCCGGGCGCGGTGGTCGGCGGAGTGCCCGCGCGGCCGCTGCGGGGCGGCTGACGACGGGCGAGGGAGGCGGCATCGGGGCCGGCCGTGGCGCATGGCCGCCGGCGGCGGGCACCAGCCTATTCACAGGTGGATGCGGAGAAGCAGCGGGCGCGGGGGGGAAGAACCGGCGCGAGGCCCGCCAGCCCGGGCCGTAGCACGGGGGCAGGGGCCGGCATACTACCTGAATTGCACCCCGCGGCCGGGGCGGCGATCGCCCGGACGCCGCCCGTGCCGGCCGCGGGCGTCGGCGGCTGTGCTAGTAAATAGGAAAGTCGTGCGGTGTCATGGACCCTTCGACGGTGCCGCAGGGGAGGTCGCAGGCGTGCCGCGGGATGTGAGCGCCATGGGAATGGATTGGTCGGGTAAGAGAGTGCACTTCATCGGCATCGGCGGTGCAGGCATGAGCGGGCTGGCTCAGGTTCTCCCCGCTGCCCGGCCCCCGGTCCTCCGGTCGGGCGGGCCGGGCCCGGACCGCACCCCCCGGCGGGGGGAGCTGGGGGCCCGCGCCCACCCCCGGGACGACGCCCGCCC
>QGUQ01000285.1 GCA_003242195.1 Bacillota bacterium
CATAAGGCCCACACTTCGTCTTATCAAGGAGCAACGGCCGCGGGGGAACCCGACATCAACGGCGATTACTAACACGGGCTGCTAGGCAAGACGTTGGGGTGCCCGGCTGTAGACTGGGCGTCAACTTTTGTGGGGAGGGTAACGATGACTCGCGAGGAGGCCATGGAGCGCTTTGGATTCGACCCGGAGGAAATCGGCAACCGTCCCCGGGGCTGGTGGATCGTAGAGCGGATCGAGGAAGAAGAAAGCGATGCGGGCGCACAAATCGGCGACCTGTGCGTAAAGACGCGGGATGGCGAGGATCTAGACGACGAAGCGCTGAAGAAGCCAAACTACCGGGGCGTCGCGTGGGACACGTTCGACCCGACCTACGTGTACTACTACTTCGCGCCGCTGGCGGACTCGGGGCACCTGGCGCCCTAGATGGTGTTGTGGGCGGCGGCTTCCTTAGCCGCTTTATTTGTTGCGTGGTCGATAATCATACTATATGATGACTCAGGATGGTGGTGGCGGTGCTGAGGAGGGGACAGGATGAATAACGTCACCCTGGTTGGGCGGCTCACGCGGGCGCCCGAATTGCGGTACACGAGCGGACAGGTACCCGTGGCGAACTTCACCCTAGCCGTGGACCGCCCGTTTGTGAACCAGAGCGGCGAGCGAGAGGCAGACTTCATCCCCATCGTGGCGTGGAGGGGCCTTGCCGAAACCTGCGCCAAGCATTTGCAGAAAGGGCGGCTTGTCGCCGTTCAGGGCCAGTTGCGGACGCGCCGGTGGGAGGACAAGGAGGGCAACCGGCGGCTGGCGGTCGAGGTCGTGGCGGATCGAGTGGAGTTTTTGGATTGGGGGAAGCAGAGCAAGAGTGGAGAGCCCGCTGGGGGTGGCGCGGCGGAGGACATACCAGAAGCAGAGGATGCCCCAGAAACAGAGGATGCCCCAGAAACAGAGGAAGAAGCGGTTCCGTTCTAGTAGCCACAGCAAAAGAAGCGGGGTGTTGGGCAGCAATGGAACGCATGGAAATTGCTCATCCGCCCGATACAGCAACGCTTGAGGTTCTTGTCTTCAAGGACAACATGGTTCGGTTCACGATGTTCCGTGACGGGCAGGAGGTGGGCCGCACCACGGTACACAAAACTGACGTGCTGGCATTGCTAGGTGAGGACGACGATTAACGGTTGCTGCTCCGCCGCCGCGCCCAGGGCGGGCGCCGCCCGATCTGGCGTCGGGACGTGGCGTCCCCCCGGGGCGCCGGTTCGAGTCCGGCACGCCAGTGGACAACGCCAGGCGCGGCGATGACCTGCGTGCGGGCGGCGCGGGCCAGGGCCGCAGGCAAACTCTCTAGACCGGGGTTGGCCGCCGGTGCAGGGTTCCCGGTTCGAGTCCAGGGGCATCGTCTAGGACACGTCGGCCGAGCGGGGTTGCAGGGATGCAAAAGGATGAGTGATAGGCAGACACGTGCGCGTAGTGTTAGAGATTCGGTCCCCTAGTGGTACATTGGACCTGCGAAGGCAGGTTTTAGGTGGGGTGGTGGCATGCGCAAGAGGCTGCTCGGGCTCGTCGCCGCCGGGCTGGCCGTCGCGCTGGTCCTGGCGGGCTGCGGCGCGCGGTCCGAGGATGACACCAGCCGGGAGAACCGGGACGATTCGGAGGAGGTGTACATCTTCCCCGACGGGACGACGGTGACGGGAGAGGCGGCCGCTTGGCTCCGCGAAGCCACGGCCAAACTCTATCCGACGGACGGGTACAAGCCGGTCGACGAACAGGAGGCACATCGGCTGCTCGGTGAGCATTTTGTGCAGCCCAACGTTCCGCCCAGGTTCCGCCTTGTCGGCTACGCACACACCGAGGACGAGCAGGTCCGGATCGTAAAGACGTACTGGGCCGCTCCCGAGTCGAAGGAATGGCTGGAGGTTGCCCTGCAGAACAAGCCGACGGACATCCGGTACTTTGGCAAGCCCTTGTGCGACGATGGGACCGAAGGCGACGGCAAGATCAGCGACATTTACCCCTGGGCAAGCCACCGGTGCATGGCGGAAGTCGAGATCCCCGGCTGGTATGCCCACCTGTGGATGCTGAACGTGCCCGAAAACGACGCGGCTGCCATCGCCACCTCGGTGCGGGACAAGCTGTTCGCGCTGAAGTAAGGGGAATGCAGGACATGGGGAGGGTAGCGCGGATCGCCGCAGCCGGCCTCGTGCTGGTACTGGTGCTGATCGGCTGCGGGTCGCAGCAGCCGGACGACCGGCAGACCGAGGACAAGTCGGAGGAGGTCTATATTTTCCCTGACGGCACGGAGGTACGGGGTGATGCGGTAGCGTGGGTGCGAGACGTGAAGGATCAGTTCAAGCTCGGGCAAGTCGACGTGAAGACGATCACGCCGGAGATGATCGCCGGCGTCTTCGGTGATGCGTTCGCCACGCCGCAAGTGCCCGAACGGTTCCACCTTCTCGGCTACACCATGACCCATAACCCGGAAGCCGATTTCCGGATAGCTCAGGCGGCCTGGGTGCACCCGGATGGACGCGAGGTGGTTTTGGTCACCGCAGCCGGTCAATTCAGCACAGATGGGGACGGCGCATTCGTCGAGGTGGAACCCATGTGCTATGAACCAAAGGATCAAGTGATCAAAGACGCGAACGGGCAGGTTACCGCCGTAGAACGCAAGATCCCGTGGTCGCAGCTAGAGTGCGCGGCGGAGGTCTCGCTGAACGGGGTGCGAATCGCAGTGCGGACCGTCAACGTGCCCAAAGATGAAGCAGTTGGCATGCTGAATGAGTTCCTCCGGGCACAGGCGCAATAAACGAAAAATAGGGCGGGCCGAAGACGCCCGCCCCATTTTCGTCCCTTATGCCAGCGAGGTCTTGATCCAGATGGTGTTCGGCATGCTGCCGCCGTAGCTGGAGTCGTTAAGGCCGGTGTCGATGAAGCCACCGCTCGTGCCGGGGATGCTGGGCAACCACGAACCGGTGGTTTTGTTGTAGTAACACTTCACGTATCACAGCCAGGGGTAGTTGATCCCCAGCATGTCCGAATCCGTGACGAACCGCATGCCGGGATCCAACCACCCGCCTGTGCGGCTTAGGCTTCGGAGCGTCCGGGCCCTTGTTGGAGTAGCACGTGAGGTTGCCCCAGTCGTCGGCCACCAGCGGGTACTCCCATCTGTCCTCCTCACCGGCACCTGGTAATCATAGACGTGGCTGTCGTGATCCACAAGTCAGTTGGGGCTTCGTAGAGGGAATGCCGGCATGTTGTTGCCGCCGTAGCTCAATGGGTAGAGCAGCGGGCTTTTAACCCGAGCGTTGCAGGT
>QGUQ01000286.1 GCA_003242195.1 Bacillota bacterium
ATTAAGATATTATTTTTGTTTTTGAAGGCAGAGACAGGAATCCAAGACTAATGCCGTTTCCGTGGCCCGGACATGTGTAGAAGAGATCGTCACCTGCGTCACCTCTTGTGAGGCGGCATACTGGCCCTATTCCCGGCTGGAGCGGATGCTGCGGGACCGCCCGGTGCTGGCGGCGGCCCTGGTCTACCACACCGCGACGACCCTCCGCCTCGCCTTCCGGCGCTTGGAGGTGCTCATGCGGCCGTGCTCGCGGCTGCGGGTGATGGACGCCCTCCGCCTGCTGTATCAGGTCTTCGGCCAGCAGGACGCAGCGGCCGGGTCCTCCGTGACCCTGCCCCTCACCCAGGGAGCTCTCGGGGCTTTCGCCAACGTCAGCCGGGTGACGGTCAACCGGGTCCTGTCCGAATTGCGGCGGCAGGGCATCGTTGCGACCCGCTCCCGCATGCTGCACGTGCGCCGGCCCGAGAAGCTGGAGATGCTGTTCCAGGCGGAGGCAGCGGCCGTGGGCCATCGTGACTGTACGCCCCTGGATGGCCACTGATGACCCGGTACAGGGGCGCCGGCGAAGGCCGGCGCCCCTGCGGGATGCCCGCGTGACAGGCGGTGAGGGAGCTTCAATCGCCAGAACGGGAATTTCCGAGGGGGCGGGCGGTGAACCCCTTGCCGCCCTCCGCCGCCCCCGTACGGCCACGAAAGACGCGCCATGGCTGGCTCAGCGGTCCCGCCTCGCGGGCCAGCACGGTCAGATCCCGCAACACATCCCCCAGATGAACCGGCGCCACCGGTGAACGCGAGCCGGTGATCCGCTCGAACACGCACAGGGCTTCTTCTTCCCCACCATCCGTGGCCAGCGGGTTGACGGCGAAGTCCTCCGCTGCCAGCCTCCCGGCCCGCCACGTCTCCACATGGGTCTTCAGGTAGAAGAAGGCCTTGCCGTGGGCGGACCGGTCCCGGTAAAGGACGTACGAGTACCGGCGCTCGACGCCATCCCCCGCCAGCCGGCGCGTGCACCGGGCCAGTTCATCGGTGTGCAGCGCGGGCGGCGGGAACACGTTCTCCTCGGTGGCCAAGATCTTCTCCCCCCGCTTCTTGACTGGAATGCACCGGCCGGCCGGTTTCCGGCCGGTGGAGGACCATTATACCGGCACCTCACACCCCGTCGCTGATAACTGCGCAACAATTGTCGAACTTTCCCGGTAGCCGATTTGGCTACTGTTCGGCGCATCTCACCCGCCACCATGCGTCGCGGGGCGGAGCCGGAGGAGCGCGCGGCCCAGCCGGCGCGGTCGGCGCCAGCCTGGTTTATGCTAGGGGCGTGGACGGTGGTCGTCGGGAAGGAGCGGTGCGGGAGGGGAGGGAGGGGACGGGCATGGCGTCGTCACGGGAGCACTCGCCGCTGCTCCAACAGCTCGACGATGGCACGCTGGAGCGGTTCGCCCCGGAGCCGGTGCGGGTGCGGGCCCTGGACCTGTTCCTGCTGGGCCGCGTCCGCAACCGCCTGGTATCGGGCAACCGGCTGCTCGCCGAGGTGACCGGTACCCGCGACACCTACCTGGTCACGGTAGACGTACTGGCCTCCCCCATCGGTGCCGATGCCATCGGCCGGTGCCAGTGCCCGCGGCAAGGGCGGAGCGGCCTTTGCAAGCACGCCGTCGCCGTGCTCTACGCCTGGGTCCACGAGCCGGACACCTTCCAGTCCGTCGACCGGCGCCTGGATCGCCTGGAGGCGCTCCCGCGGGCCTCCCTGCTGGCGCTGATCCGCCGGCTGGTGGAGCTGGAACCGGCCTTGCTGGCAGAGGTGGATGCGGCGCTCCCACCGGGCGAGGCCACCGAGGCGGCCCCCCCGGCCCGGGACGCGTCCGCCCCCGGCGAGGGGAATGCGGCGCCGGTGCCGCGGTGGCTACGGTGGCTGGAGGAGTCTCCCGACCCCGATCCCGCCATGCTCGACCGCCTGCGGAAGGAGCTGGAGGAGGTCCCGGGCGAGGCGCGCCGGGCTGCCGGTCTGGACGCCTTGCTATTGGCCGCCCTGTGGCGCCAGGCGGGCCTGGCCCGGCTCGCCGCACGGCGGGGCGAGGATCGCACTGCCGCCTTCCTCCGAACCCTCTGGCGGCGCCTGGTCGATCTGGTCCTGGCGGTCGCCGCGCCCCGGCAAGCCCTTCCGGCCATCAGCGCCACGGCGGGCACGCTGGGACCGGCCGCGCTGCGGGAGGCCGGCGAAGCCTTGCTGGAGCGCGGCTGGCCGGGGCCGGCGCTGGCCCTGGCGCGCAGGGCGCTGGCCGCCGAGGAGAGCTCCGACGGCGTCATCCGGGCCCGCCACCTGATCGCCCGCGCCTGGCTCGCCCTCGGCCGGCCGGGCGAGGCCATACCGTACCTGGCGGCCAACCTGGCGGCGCACCCCGACGCCGCCACCCTGCAATTGCTAGAAGAGGCGGCCGCCCTCGCCGGCCGGGAGTCCGAGATCGAGACCGCCCTCCGGGAAGGGCTGGCCGCCCCGGGCTACGAGGCGTTGCGGGTGGAACATCTGCTCCGGCGACGCCTCCTGGGCGAGCTGGCCCGCGTGCTGGCCGATCCGCACGCGCGCCGGCGCGTGCCGGGCCCCTTGCTGCTAGGGAGCGCCGATGCCCTGCGCAGGGAGGACCCTCACCTGGCGCGGGAGCTGTACGAGGAGGTCATCCGCCGCGGCGAGGCCGGCCCGGACGATCCCTCCATGCGCGCCCGCATGGAGGCGGTGGCAGACTTGTTGCCCTCCGGGCCGGACGCGGCTTCCGGCGACCCCAGGCGGGCCGGCACCGCCTCACGCCATGCCGGCGGCGAAGATGGCGGAGAACAGGATGGCGATGATCACGAAGACGAATAGGACCACCAGCGCCAAGAGGGGTAGAAAGGCTGTGAACGCAGCCCTCCCGGGTGCCAGTCCCTTGGTAGCCCGCAGGGCCAGGTAGACCAGGTAGAAGGACCATGCAAAGAGGGCCACGCCGGCGACGCTTTCCACCAGCCCGCCGGCCACGGGGAGCCGCGACGCCAGCACGACGACGGGCAGGCGGAACGCCTCGGGAAGGCTGGCCAGACCGATGGCTGCCAGCAGCCGGCGGCCGTCACCGCGCCCGCCCAGCAGGTCCGCCCCCAGGTGATAGATCGCCGCCAGGGAGAACCAGAAGGCCAGGCCCACGGGGATGGCCAGCGAGGCGATCCACACCTCCCCAACGGCCGGCACGCCGCTGCCGGGACCGCCCCCCGGCAGCGCTACCGTGCTCCCAAGGGGACCGCTGCCGCCGGCCGCAAAAACCCCCCCCACTC
>QGUQ01000287.1 GCA_003242195.1 Bacillota bacterium
GTACCATCTCCCGGTAGGTCTTGGCGTCCTGGTCGTAGAACGCCAGGCGGGCGGTCTCCACGGCACCCAGGAGCTGAACCCACCCCGTGAGGATGCCTTCCTCCCGCGCCACCGCCGTCAGGTGCTCAAGGATCTCGTCGCCCCGCGACATCCTCCCCACGATCACCCGTTGCACATCGAATGACGGCACGCCCCTCGCCTCCCTTCATCCAGACCGCCCGCCCCCGCACCACGGGTTCGGTGCGCGACCCACCTCGAACGCGACCTGCGTGACCCGCCTTGCGGGAGCTGCGCGGGCCGTGACCTGCATGAGCGAGCGTGGGAGCTGGCGATCCATCAGCTGCCCGATGCCAGCGGCCATACATGAACGGCCGCACGTACCTGGCCTGCACGCACCCATCCCCAGCGGCCCGGCCGGAGTGTGAATGCCACACCAGCGCGGGGCCGAGGGCATTGCCTCGTCCTCAAACCGAGGCGTGTTCACCCCTCTGGCGCCGCCCCTTCGCCTCCCTCGCCAGGCGATGCCCCCGGTACAGCAGCCAGACACCTAGAAGATTTGCCAGGGGCAGGACCTGGGGCAGGCCCAACCGTGTCAGGGCACCGCCTCCGGCTAGCACCACCGTCCCGCCGGCGATCCACAGCCCGTAGGCATGCCGCGTGCGTGCCCAGGCCACGGCCGCGCCGCCCAAGAGCATCAGGGACCCCGGGACGGTCAGCATCGGTGAAAAGCGGCGCACCGCCGGATCCGCCCAACCCTCACCACCGATGGTGCCGCCCATGGCGGCGGCCAGGGCGGCCGCGTCCACCGGCGCGCGCAGCGCCGACCACAGCATGGCCAGGCCGACGAGCCCCAGCACCGCCAGCACCGCATGACCGGCCCGCCGGCCCAGGACCAGGTACGCCGAGCCGATGCCGAAGGCCGCCACGAGCCAGGCTGCCGCCACGTACCACAGGCGGTAGAGCCATGGACTCCACCCGGCGATGGAGGCGACCGCGTCCGCCAGCGCGGAAAAGGCGAACAGCGCCAGTGCGGCTCCCCACCAGAAGGCGCTGGGTGCCCGGTGGCGGGCATAGCCCCGCCAGACGTCGTAGGCGAAGAAGGAGGCGACAAGGCCGGCCACGCCATGCAACACCGCTGCCGCAGTCATCGCCGAGAGCCGTTCCCTCCATGCCCCGGCGCGGGACCGGCGCCCGCGCCGCGAAGTGGACTATCGCGCAATTGAACTTCGCGCCATGGACCCCGTAATGGAACAAAGAGAGGCCGCACCCGCGGCCCCGCCGCCAGCAATGCCGACCATGGCGCCCTCCTCAGACGGCCTCGACCTCGGTGACGCCCGGGACGCGTTCCCGCAGGATACGCTCGATGCCGGCCTTCAGCGTCATGATGGACATCGGGCAACCCACGCACGCACCCACGAGGCGGACCCGCACCACGCCGTTCTCGTCCACATCCACCAGCTCGATGTCCCCGCCGTCCATCTGGATGGCGGGTCGGATCGATTCCAGCGCTTGCTCGACCTGTTCCCGCAGCATCTTTAGGCCTCCCCGGGCCTCTCGGCCAGCGAACTCGAGCCTGCAACCTCCTGCCCGCCGGTCGTGCCGCGCGGGCGCGACCTCTGACAATCACGCGAGCCCGCGCCCGCATCGGAAGCCCGCACCGGCACGATGAGACGGCCACTTCTCCCTCTAAATTATAGGAGACGGCTTCGTTCCCCGCCATGCCGCGGGGAAAGACTAGGCGTTGCCGCTGGGACCGGCTGCCTGACTGGACCGCCCGCCGCCATCCCAGACTACGAAGGGGCCGCACAGGCCCCGGGGAGGGATGCCCGTGGCACGAAGGCGCCGGTTGATGTCCGAAGCACTGCGGGAGGAACTGGCGCGAGAACTGGGCGTCGACGACATCGTCCGGCAGCAGGGATGGGGTGCGGTCTCCGCCCGCGACTGCGGCCGCCTGGTCCAGCGGGCGGTGTTACGGGCGGAAGCGTTGCTTGCCGGCCGGCTGGCCAACCCGTCGGCGCCGGGAGCGCCGATCTCGCCGTCACCTGTCGCCGCGTCCGCGGGCTGGACCGCCGGCCCGGACGGCTTCGGACGCCGGTAACGCCCCGTGAACGCCGGGTTCTTCTAATCGCGACCTCCCGCTCGTAAGGTAACCCGGACGGGCGGGAGGTCGCATCGTTGGGCCAGCCAGACCTCGTGCTGCTGGTGATACTGACATTGGGTGCCCTCGGTCGCAACCCGCTGGTCACCTCGGCAGCGGGCGCGCTCCTATTGTTACGCCTTCTGGGCCTGTCGCGGGTGCTCCCTGTCCTGGAGCAACCGGCCATGTCCCTGGGGCTCATCCTGCTGATCGTTTCCGTGTTGATCCCCTTCGCCAACGGCCAGGTCACGGTGGAACAGACCGTCCATTCCTTCACCCGGGGCGGGATCGCAGGGTACGCCGGGCTGGTGGCCGGATTCCTGGCCGCCGTTCTCGGCGCGCGCGGAATCTCCCTCCTGGAGCGGGATCCCCACGTGATCATCGGCCTCATCCTCGGCACCCTGGTGGGGGTGGCCTTCTTCCAGGGCATCCCCGTGGGACCGCTGACGGCGGCCGGGCTGGCGGCGGTGCTGCTGGAGCTGTTCAAGTCCCTGCGCGGAGGTTCCTGACCCCGGCCGGGCCGGCCCCGACGCGCTCGCTTTCCGACGGCCGCGCAACTGTGGCACATTGGGAACGGGGGGTCACCATCCGGGGGGTCGGAAGCGTTGGCGCGCCCCGTGGATCACACGTGGGACGGGCTCCCCGTCAGCCGGGATCCTCCGTACGGTGCCACCATCGTGGTCTACCGCCGCCAGGGCGGCCGGGTGGTGTACCTGATCCTGCACCGCGCCCACCACGGCCCCGCCTACGAAGGCGACTGGGCGTGGGGCCCGCCTGCGGGCGCTCGCCTGCCGGGCGAGCCCGTGGAGGCATGCGCCCGCCGCGAGCTGCAAGAGGAAACGGGCCTGCGACTGCCCTTGGCGCGCGTGTCGGATCCGGGCGAGACCTGGCAGGTCTACATGGCGGAAGCTCCCCGCGATGCGGAGGTTCGTCTCTCCCCGGAACACGACCGGTACGCGTGGCTGGCGGCCGATGCGGCGGCGGCGCGCTGCCGCCCGCCGCTGGTGGCCGCCCAGATCAGGCGCGTCGCCGCACTGGTAGAGGGGGCGGCACGGCGGGGTCCCCCCCCCCCGCCCGGCCCTCCGCCTCCGCCTGACCCGCCAGACGGGCTGCGCCTTCCTCCCCTCCCCCCCTCCCCCCGC
>QGUQ01000288.1 GCA_003242195.1 Bacillota bacterium
CTCGCAGGCCGCGTATCCCATGGCGGCATCGGGCCGGGCCCGCGGGTCGCCGACGGCCAGGTCGAAGAGGATGGCCGCCGGCACGATGGGCACGCGGGCGACCCCGACGTCGAAGCCGATTCCTCGTTCCTCCAGCCAGCACATGACCCCGTCGGCGGCGGCCAGCCCGAAGGCGCTGCCGCCGGCCAAGCAGATGGCGTGGACCTCCTGAACGAGCCGCCCCATGCCCAGCAGGTCGGTCTCCCGGGTGCCAGGGGCGCCGCCGCGCACGTCCACCGCGCACCGTGCCCCTTCCGGGCACAGCACCACCGTGCAGCCGGTCACACCCTCCCGATCCGTGGCGTGGCCCACCCGCAGGCCTGCCACGTCCGTCAGGCCTCCCATGCGCCCTTCCCCTTTCACCGACGGTCTCCCTCCCCCGGAGCGAGGGGACCGGCTGGACCGGCGGGGCTAGCAGGGCCAGCGGGCCCCTCCTCCGCCACCCAGGGGCGGGGCCGGTCCAACCACACGCCCTCCCGCTCCACCGCTTCACACAGCTCGGCGACGGTCCCGAGTCCGGGGACCACCGTCCCCGGCGCGATCTCCGCCCACGGCACCAGGACGAAGGCCCGTTCCGCCAGCCGCGGGTGGGGGACGATCAACTCCGGCTCCTGGCGGATGACGCGACCGTCGTACCACAGGAGGTCGATGTCCAACGGGCGCGGACCCCAGCGCCGCTGGCGCACGCGCCCGGCCCGCCGCTCCAGATCCAGGGCGTTGCGGAGCAGGTCCAGCGGGGACAGGGAGGTCCGCACCTCGACCACGGTGTTGAGGAAATCGGGCTGGTCAGTGACGCCCACCGGCTTGGAACCGTACAGGGAGGCGGTAGCCACCACCCGCACGGCGGGATGGCGGTCCAGCTCGCGGACCGCCCAGCGCAACTGGGCCAGTGGGTCACCGATGTTCGCCCCCAGGCCGAGGAAGGCCGTCGCCTCGGCGCTACCCACCTTACAGGTCGCCACGGGAACGCCACACCTCCACCGCCACCTGGTCGAAGGCGCCCGGCAGCGGCGCCTCGGGCTTGGCCACCCGCACGCGGACGAACTCCAGGGGGAAGGCCGCCAGCAGGTCGCGGGCCACGCTGTCGGCCAACGTCTCGATCAGCTGCCGGTGGGGCCCCGTGATGATCCGCTCCACGCGCCGGAACACTTCGGAATAGTCGACGGTGAGGGACAGGTCGTCGGCTCGGGCCGCCTCCCGCACGCTCAGGCCCAGATCGAGGTCGACGACGAACACCTGCTCCCGCCGGTGTTCTTCCGGCAGCACGCCGTGACGCGCCCGGAACCGCAGGCCGCGCAGCTGGATGGTGTCGGGCGCGGCCGGCCCGGCGGCGGTCCCCAACCCGGACGGTTGCGGCACCCTGCTCGGCACCCCCGCCGGTGCCTCCCAGTGGGGGTGACGGACGATGGCGTCCGCCATCCGGACCACCCGCACGATAGGCGCCACGTCGTGGACGCGGACGATGTCGACGCCGTGGGGGATGGCCAGGGCGACCGTGGCAGCCGTTCCCTCCAGGCGCTCGGATACCGGCAGGTTCAGGACGCGACCGAGGGTGCTCTTGCGAGAGGTGCCCAGCAGCACCGGCCGCCCGAGGACGCGCAGGCGGTGCAACCCCCGTAGCAGATCCAGGTTGTGCTCGGCCGTCTTGCCGAAGCCGAAGCCCGGGTCCACGATCACGTATTCCGGCGGCAGCCCGGCCGCCTCCGCCAGCTCCAGGCTCCGGCGCAGGAAGCCCAGGACGTCGCCCCAAAAGTCGTCGTAATGGACGTGGCCGTGGGGCCGGCAGTGCATGACCACGACGGGCACGCCGGCCTCGGCGGCCACGGCGGCCATGGCCGGGTCCTTCTGCAACCCGCCGACGTCGTTGATCATCGCCGCGCCCTCCGCCAGAGCGACGCGGGCCACTTCCGCCTTGTAGGTGTCGACGGAGATGGGCACCCGCAGGCGCGGCGCCAGCCGCCGTAGCACGGGCAGCAGCCGGCGGACCTCCTCCTCGGCGGGCACGGGCACGGCCCCGGGGCGTGTGGACTCCGCCCCCACGTCGATGATGTCGGCCCCGGCCTCCTCCATGGCCAGGGCATGCTCCAGCGCCCGCTCAGGATCGAGGTAGAGGCCGCCGTCCGAGAAGGAATCGGGGGTCACGTTGAGGATCCCCATCACGTACGTCCGCTCGCCCCAGACGAACCGCCGCTCACCCCAGGCCAGCCCGCCCGGCACCACGCGCCAGCGCGCGCTCATCCTTCCCCACCCCCTTGGGCCTCCCCGCCGCCCTCACCGCCGGCCGCGCCGGCCACCGGATCGGGGATGGATTCGTCCAGCGGTAGCGCGCGACGGGCGATGAGACCGGCCAGGCGTTCGATATCGGGGGCCAGCTCCCGATCCCCGTCTAGGGGAGGCACCACCTGCCGCACGGCCCGGTAGGCCGCCGCACACGCCGGGGACAGCCCGTCCGGCCCGGCGAACTCCAGCGCCTGGGCAGCGCAGAGGAGTTCGATGGCCAGGACGTAGCGCACGTGCTCGACGACCTGGCGGAGCTTGAGGGCGCCGGTCATGCCCATGGACACGTGGTCCTCCTGGCTGGCGGATGAGGGGATGGAGTCGACGCTGGCGGGAAAGACCAGCCCCTTGTTCTCTGACACCAAGGCGGCCGCCGTATACTGGGCCAGCATCAGGCCGGAGTGGAGGCCGCCGTTCCTCGTCAGGAAGGGCGGCAGGCCGCTCAGTTGGGGGTTGACCAGCCGCTCGATGCGCCGCTCGGCAATGCTGCCCAATTCCGCCAGGGCCGCGGCGGCGTAGTCGAGGACCAGCGCCACCGGCTCGCCATGAAAGTTGCCGCCCGACAGCACGTCGCCGTCGGGGAAGACGAGGGGGTTGTCGGTCACGGAGTTGGCCTCCACGGTCAGGACCCCCGCGGCGTGGGCCAGCGCATCCCTCACGGCGCCGTGCACCTGGGGCATGCAGCGCAGCGAGTAGGCGTCCTGAACCCGCAGCTCGCCTGCACGGGTGACTAGCCTGCTCCCGGCCAGCAGGCGCCGCAGGTGGGCAGCTGCCGCCCGCTGGCCGGTGTGGGGCCGCAGGGCGTGGATACGCTCGTCGAACGCTTCCGAGATGCCGCGCAGGGCCTGCAACGTCATGGCTCCGGCCAGGTCGGCCACCAGGGCCAGGTAGAGCCCGTCCCGCACGGCCAGGGCCCCCAGGGCGGTCATCGCCTGGGTCCCG
>QGUQ01000012.1 GCA_003242195.1 Bacillota bacterium
CCCCCCTGATCGGTGATGATCTTTTGCAGGCGCTCGAGAACGGCCTTCTCGGCCTCCTCGTCCAGGTCGGGGCGGGTGATGTACATCATCTCGTAAGCGCGCACGGCTGCACCTCCTTCCCGTGGACGAATGGCCCCCGCCGGCGGGCCGCCACCGGGGCTCCTGTGCGGCCCTCGCGGGAGCAGGAAGGCTGATCGACCAGCCTAACGATACCGCCGGTGGGAGGCGGTGTCAACGCGCGGAGGGGCCGGCAGGGCGACGGCGCGGTCCACGTGGACCGGAGCCCCCTATTTCCCGGGCAATATCCCGGCCCCCCTTGCCGCCGGCCGCGGGCGTCCCTCCCTAGCCGCCACTGGCGGCGGGGCCGGCGGTTCCACCCTCCGCGGGTCCGCCGGGCAAGTCCTCCGGAGGGCGATTGGGCCCGCCCAGCACCTGGCGTACCGCCCGCTCGAACTTCCTCCGGGGCATCAGGACCAGATGGCCACATCCTAGGCAACGGATGCGGATGTCCATGCCTACGCGAAGGACTTCCCAACGATCCGAGCCGCACGGGTGCGGCTTGCGCATGCGGACGATGTCTCCCAGGTAGAACTTCTTCGGTAACGTCATGGGTATCCGCCCTTTGACATTGTGCTGCAGGGTGGGTCCGAGTGCCTCAGGGCTGCTTGGCCACCGCGGGCCCGGCGGTGGCCAGGGTCCAGGCGACTGCCCACCGGGCCAGGCGGCCGGCCACCGGGGACCGGTCCAGGGCGTCCAACCAGGCGACCGTCTCCTGCCGCGGCCACAGCCCGGCCACCGATCGGATGAGGGCCAGGAAGAAGGCCACGGTCAGGGCCCCCTCCACCGCCCCGGCCAGGAACCCCAGAGGCCGGTTCAACCGGTCGGGCAAGCGTGGCGGCAGCCACGCGGCCAACCGGCGGGCCAAGGCCGCGACCCCCATCCCTGCGGCCAGGGGCACGGCGCACGCCCAGGCCGAGCGGAGGATGAGGCCTGCCATTCCCAGGGCCAACGCCTCACCGACCGTTACCGGGCCGCCGCCGTCACCGAGCAGGGAGCGGCGCAAGCCGTCGGCCAACTCCTCTTCCACCTCCCGCGAGAAAGGCAGGGCGGAGAGGTCGTCCAAGGCCCTCACGACGGTATCGGGGCGGATCGGTGCCGCGCTCAGGTCGGGCGCGAGCCATCGGGCCACGGCGGGCCTGACGAAACGGGCCACGGCTTCCAGAACACCGGCGCCGGCGGCCCAGGCCGCCCCCTCTGCCGCACGGGAGGCCACCCACCACCATCCCAGGACGAACCCGGTCAGGCCCGCCAGCGCGGGGATGCCACCGCGGCGGTACCCCTGCCAGGCCGCCGCCAGGAGCACGACGGCTACGCCACCGTCCATCAGTTCGGGCCAGCGCATCTCAGGTCCCCAGATAGGCCTCGCGCACCTTGGGATTATCGCCAAGCTCCCGAGCCGGGCCGGAAAGCACCACGCGACCGGTCTCCAGCACATAGGCCCGGTCGGCAATCTGCAGCGCCTGGTGGGCGTTCTGTTCCACGAGCAGGATCGTCACCCCGTCCCGCTCATTGATTTCTTTAATCGTAGCGAAAATCTCCCGCACCAGCATAGGTGCCAGGCCCAGGGAGGGCTCGTCCAGGAGCAGCAGCCGTGGCTCCGCCATCAGGGCACGCCCGATGGCCAGCATCTGCTGCTCGCCTCCCGACAGCGTGCCTGCCAGCTGGTGCTTCCGTTCCTCCAGCCGGGGAAACTTGGCGAAGACCCGCTCCATCCGCTCCCGGATCCGCGCCGGGTCCCGCTGCCCGTAGGCGCCCATCTCCAGATTCTCCAGCACGGTCATGGGGGCGAACACGCGGCGCCCTTCGGGCACGTGCACGAGGCCCGCCGCCACGATACGGTGGGACGGCCAGTGGGTGATGTCCTGGCCGGCGTAGACGATCCGGCCCGCGCGGGGCCGGATCAGGCCGCTGATGGTACGGAGGGTGGTGGTCTTCCCGGCGCCGTTGGCACCCAGCAAGGCGACGATCTCACCCTCCCGGACCTCCAGGGACAGATCGTGCACGGCCTGGATGGCACCATAGGCCACGTTGAGTCGTTCGACGGCCAGCAGCATCAGTTCTCCTCTCCCAGGTAGGCGGCGATGACCGCCGGGTTCCGGCGGACCTCGTCGGGGGTCCCGGCGGCGATGGAGCGCCCGTAGTCCAGCACCACCACGCGGTGGCACACGCTCATGACCACGTCCATGTGGTGCTCGATGAGGAGGATGGTCAGCCCGAAGCGCCGGTGGATCTCGGCGATGAGATCCCGCAGCTCCCGGGACTCCTGGGGGTTCATCCCGGCGGCCGGCTCGTCCAGGAGCAGGAGCACCGGTGCCGTGGCCAGCGCGCGGGCGATCTCGAGCCGGCGCTGCTCGCCGTAGGGAAGGTTGCGGGCCAGTGCTCCCGCCCGGTGACTCAAGCCGAGGATGTCCAGGAGTTCCAGCGCTCGGCGCGTCAGGGCGTGTTCTTCGGCGTGGTAACCCCGGGTCCGCAGCAGCGCCGCCAGCACGCCGGTCCGGGTCCGGGAATGGAAGGCCGTGCGCACGTTGTCCAGCACGGTCATGTTGCCGAACAAGCGGATGTTTTGGAAGGTCCGGGCCACACCCATCTGGGTGATGCGGTGCGGCCGCAGGCCGACGATGGAGCGGCCGAACAGGCGGATGTCCCCTTCGGTGGGGCGGTAGATGCCGGTGATCAGGTTGAACACCGTGGTCTTCCCCGCCCCGTTGGGCCCGATGAGCCCGACGATCTCGCCCTGCTGCAGGGTGAGGTTGAATCCGGACAGGGCCACCAAGCCACCAAAACGGATGGACACATCCTGGCATTCCAGGACGGTGGCCGGCTCCTTGGCTCCCGACGGGTCCCGGGGCGCCGTCACGGTCGCCATCTATGCCCGCCCCCCTTTCCCGGCATCCCTGCGGCCGCTACCCGGCCGGTTGAGCACGCCCTGCGCCCAGCGGGCGACGCCCTCCCACGTAAGCTCCACTCCACCCAGCAGGCCCCGGGGCCGGACGAGCATCACCATGACAAGGAGCAGCGAGAAGAGGACCATGCGCACGGCGGCCGGGTCCAACTGGGCCGGCAGGTTCAGCCGCTGCAGCCAGTTGGGTACGGCCTGGTTCATGTAGGTGAAGAAGATGGCTGCCGCCACCGCTCCCGTGGTGCTGCCCAGGCCCCCGATGACCACGATCACCAGGATGAAGACGGAGTTCATGAAACCGGCCAGCGCCGGGTTGAGATACAGGTACTGATGGGCGTGCAGGCCGCCCGCGACGCCGGCGAGAAGGGCCCCCAGGCTGAAGGCCAGCACCTTGTAGCGCGTCGTGGGGATGCCCATGGCCTCGGCGGCCACCTCGTCCTCCCGGATGGCGATGCAGGCGCGCCCGTGGGTGGAGTGGACGAAGTGCCAGGTGAGCTTGATGGCCAGAACCGTGACGAGGAAGGTCCAGGCGAAGGTCGTGTAGCGGGGAATGCCGATGAGCCCCTGGCCGCCGCCGATCTCGATGACGCGGCCGGCCACGTGCACCTCGTCCACCAGGGCCAGAAGGACGCCGATGATCTCTCCGAAGCCCAGGGTGGCGATGGCCAGGTAGTCGCCCCGCAGGCGCAGACTCGGAATCCCGACCAGGAGGCCGGCTAGCCCGGCGACGACGCCGCCGGCCAGCAGGGCCACCGGGAAGGGTACGTGGAAGAACTTGGTGAGAACGGCGGCCGTGTAGCCTCCCACCGCCATGAAGCCGGCATGCCCGATGGACAGCAACCCCGTATACCCCAGGATCAGGTTGAGGCTGACCGCCATGATGACGTAGATCCCCGCCTGGGTCAGAACCACCTCATAGTAACGGTTCGAGCCGGCCACCGCTTGGAGAGCGGCGTAAAGCCCCGCGATCACCACCAGTTGCAGGGCCCAGCGGGTGGCCACGACCGGCCAGGACGGCGTCTTCACCAGGGCAGCGGTTGGCAGCGTCGGCGTCGGAGTCACCGGTGGCCCCCCCCTCACACTTTGTCATAGACCCGCTCGCCCAGCAGGCCGGTCGGCTTGAACAACAACACGGCGATCAAGATGACAAAGGCCACCGCGCCGGTCAGCTGGGAGTTGACGGACGAAACGGCCACTTCGGCCAGGCCCATGATCATGCCGCCGACCATGGCGCCCGGAATGTTGCCGATGCCTCCCAGCACCGCTGCGACGAAGGCCTTCAGTCCCGGCAGGATTCCCATGAAGGGATCGATGCGTTGGTAGGCAACCCCCACCAGGATGCCCGCCACCGCCGCCAGAGCGGAGCCGATCATGAACGTGTAAGCGATGACCCGGTTGACGTCCACGCCCATCAGGCGGGCGGCATCGATGTCGTAGGCCACCGCGCGCATGGCCTTGCCCAGGCGGGTGTGCATGACCAGGTACTGCAGCCCGAGCATCATCGCGAGGGAGACGGCCAGCACGATCATGAACTTCGAGTTGAAGTAGATACCCCCGATGGCCCACCTCTGCTCCGCGATCAACTTCGGGAAAGGCCGCGGGTTGGGGCCGGCGATGATCTGCATCAGGTTCTCCAGCAACAGGGACACGCCGATGGCCGTGGTCAGGGCCACCAGTCGCGGTTGGCCGCGCAGAGGCCGGTAGGCGGTACGTTCGATCAGAGCTCCCAGAAGCGCGCAGCCGCCCATGGCCGCCGCCATGGCCAGGGCAAAGATGGCCAGCCCGGCGGCCGAGGTCTGGCCTCCCGCCAGGAGGGTGGCGACGGCGAAGGCCACGTAGGCCCCCACCATGTAGACGTCACCGTGGGCGAAGTTGATCATCTTGATGACGCCGTAGACCATGGTGTAACCGAGGGCGATGAGGGCATAGACGGCCCCCACCTGCAGGCCGTTGACAAGCTGCTGCAACAAGATGTCCAAGGTGCCGCCCCCTCCGCGACCGCCGCCGCGAACGGGGGCGCCGCCCGGCTACGGGCGGCGCCGCTGCCCGCCAACACGGCGGTCGGTGTTTCATCCGGTCATTCGGGCTCGACGGTGGTTACGTACTTGTGACCGTCCTTCGTGGTTTCCAGGACCACCGCCGGCTTCACCGGGTTGTGGTTCTCGTCGAAGGCGATGGTTCCGGTCACGCCCTTGAAGCCCTGGGTGTTCTCCAGCGCGTCCCGGATCTGCCCCGCATCGGTGGGGTCGCCACCGCTGTCGATGACCCGCTGGATGGCATCCATCAACAGGTTGGCGGCATCGTATCCGAGGGCCGCCAGCGCGCTGGGATCCTCGCCGTACTTCTGCCGGTACGCCTCGACGAAGGCCTTCGACTCGGGGTTCTCCTGTTCGGTGGAGTAGTGGTTGGAGAAGTAGTTCCCGATGATGGCCTCGCCGCCCAGCTCATAGAGCTGGGTGTCGTCCCAGCCGTCGGCCCCCAGCATCGTGGCCTGGACGCCCACCTGCCGCGCCTGCTGGGCAATCAGGCCCACCGGGTCGTAGTAGTCGGGGATGAACAGCACGTCGGGCTTGGCGTTGGCGATCTTTGTGAGCTGCGCGTGGAAGTCCTGGTCGTCCGTCTGGTACGACTCAACCGCCACCACCTGGCCGCCCAGCTCCTTGAAGGCGGCCTCGAAGGACTTGTATAGACCCTCGCTGTAAGGGTTCTTCAGATCGTAGAGGATGGCCGCCGTGTTCGCCTTCAAGTGCTCGCGGGCAAACTTGGCCATCACCCGGCCTTGAAACGAATCGTAGAAGCAGGCGCGGAAGACGAACTTCTTCCCCGGCGTCAGGTTGTCCGCCGTGGATGTGGGCGTCAGATGGACGACGCCCGCCTGCTCCAGCACCTCGGAGATGGGAATGGAGATGCGGGAGGAGACGGATCCAATGACCGCCACCACTTGGTCCTGGGTGATCAGCTTCTGGACCCGCTGTACGGCTTCGGTCTCGTCGTTCTTGTCGTCTTCCTCCACCAGCTCGATCTTGTAGTTGCCCACCTGATACCCCTTTTGTTCAAAGGCCAGCTTGGCGCCATTGCTGGTCTGCTTGCCGAACTGGCTGATCTGGCCCGTCAGCGGCATGAGCAGGCCGACCTTGATGGTGCCCCCGGAGCCGTCGCCACCTCCACCTTCGCCGCTGCCGGCCGGGGTGCCGCCCCCACCGCCGCAGGCGGCCAGCAGTAGGGCCGCTGCCAGCAGCGCCGCCAGCGCTGCATGGCTACGAAACCTGGCCGTCACAATCCCCACCGGTGGCTCCCCCCTGAGATGCGTTTAAGGCGCAAGATTCAACGGAATTTGGATAACTCCTGCTTGCAGGCGACTTCATTCAACGTTCTCGTATCCGAGATCGATCCTTTTCGTTCCCAATAATGGGCAAGGGCCTTGCCGGCGCATACGTTTCCGGCCCGTGGCCATATACTTGAGCGATCCCAGGAAGCAGGGGGATCCGGCAATTGCGGGATGGAAGCCAGGGCCGCATCGGGATGGCCGGCGCGACCCGGGCGCGGGCGGACCTCCGCGTCCGCGTCGAGGAACCCGGAGCCACGGAGCGCGTGGCACAACAGGTGGCCCATAGCCTTGGACGGCTGGGGCGTCCCGGCTTGGCCATCCTCTGCATCGGCACGGATCGATCCACGGGCGACGCCCTCGGCCCGTTGGTGGGGACGCTGCTCACCCGTGGTGAGGCACTTCGGGAAACCCAGGTGCGGGTGCTGGGGACGCTGGACGAACCGGTGCACGCGGGCAACCTGGAGCGCGTGCTGGCGGGGCTCGCCGCGGAGCGTTCCTCCACGACCGTCGTGGCCGTCGACGCGTGCCTGGGACGCAGCGAGAACGTAGGCAGTATCAGCGTGGGTACCGGCCCCCTCCAGCCCGGCGCAGGGGTGAACAAGACGCTGCCCCCGGTGGGCGACCTGTTCGTGACGGGTACGGTGAATGTCGGGGGGTTCATGGAGTATTTCGTCCTGCAGAACACGCGCCTCAGTCTGGTCATGCGGATGGCGGAAATCATCGCCAGCGGCCTTGCCGCCGGCGTGGCCGCTTTCCTTGCCGCCCGGGAGGCGGCAGCCGGTCGGGGCAGCGCCGGGTGAGGCGCGGTGCGCGGGCGCGTTAGCGGGGCACCGTTCCCTCGCCGGCCCGGACGGTCTCGCCCGTTGCCGCCTGGCTCATCGCACCGCGAGAAGGAACGACGACGGGCATGCCGCCCGGGAAGTTGCGGTACCGGGCAGGGAGGTACCCCACCGGCTCCCCGTCGGCATGGACGGCCACCGGCATCCGGCTCCTCAGGTAGACCTCGCGCCCGCGCAGGCAACGGACCGCCCGGTGGTGGACGTGGGTCCCTCGGAACACGCGGGGAAACACCCGCAGGATCTCCAGCTTGCCCAGATCGCCGATCAAGCAGATGTCGAACCGGCCGTCGTCGGGCTGCGCTCCCGGCAGGATGTGCATGCCGCCACCATAGTAGGGGGAGTTGCCCACGACCACCATCAGTGAGCGTTGCCCATACCGCTGGCCTTCGATCTCGATGTCCAGGTCCACGTTCTGGTAGGCACGCAGGGTGCGCAACATCGCCAGGACGTAGGGGATGGCACCCCGACCCGGCCCGCCTGCCTCCAGCACGCGACGGGCCACCTCGGCGTCAAAGCCCGCCCCGCTGACGTTCACGAAGTAACGGCTTCCCTCCGCGGTATCGATCCGGCCCAGGTCAAGGCGGCGTACGCGGCCGGAGGCGACGAGTTCCGCAATGGCGACCGGCGTCGCTTGGATGCCCAATCCCCGGGCCAGGTCGTTGCCCGTGCCGAGAGGCACCACCACCAGCGGGGGCCCGCCGGGACCCGTGCCGTTGAGGGTTTCGTGGATGGTGCCGTCGCCGCCCGTGACCAGAAGGAGGGAACAGCCCAGCTCTCGCGCGCGTCGGCCCATGGCGCAGGCGTCGCCCGGCCCCTGGGTGTACCACACCTCCGGAGAAGCCCCCGCGGCCCGCAGGGCTGCCTCAAAGGCAGGCCAGGCCTTGGCGGCCCGACCTCGGCCGGCGACGGGATTGACGATGGCGATGATGCGGCTCACACCCAACTCCCCTTCCAGCCAAGCGCGGGGTGATCCGCACCGGGGAGGCGGCGGTTCCCCCCGGTGGTCGTAAGACCCCGTCAGCGGTCATCCTCCGCGGGTACCGGGCGCCGGCGCCACCGCCCCGGCTTCTTGACCTCTCCCACGGCCGGTACCCCGCCGGATAGGGCACGGCGAATGGCCTCCTGCTCCTCCTCGCTGAGAAGGTAAGGGGAACTCCCGGCCTCGATGGGCTTGGCGAAGACTCGCGACTCCTCGCGCCCTGCCAGGGTGGTGATCACGGCGCCGTTGCCATGCCCGTCCAGGATGGCCAGCACGAAGCTCTGTTCGCCGCCCATGCCTTCGAAGGCATTGAAGCGCACCACGGCCACGTGCTGTACGCAGGCAGCGAGCGCGCCGGTCAGTTCGGTGATCCTCCGGCCCGCTTCGTCGTTGGCCGCCTCCAGCCGTTCCACCCGTGCCAGGAGATCGGCCAGTCGCTCCTCCAGTTGAGCGGGGGGCTCTCCCGCCCCCACGAGGGAACGCAGTCGCCTCTCCAGGGCACGGGCACGCCTACCCGCCCTCCAGGCGGCCACCAGCGCTGCCAGGGCGACCACGACGGCCACCGCCGCGAGCGTCTCCGGCCGGCTCGCCGCCCTCTCCAGGGTGGGCATGATCGCGTCCATCCATTGCTGCCACGGAATCGCTCCGGTCATGTGTGTCCCCCGCTACCCAGGTTCGATCATGAGGGCTTGCCGGCACCGCCGACTACGGCCCCGCGGCCGCCACGTCGAGGCGGGAAAGGAGCCGCTCGAGATCGTCCAGGCTGTAATATTCGATGATGATCTGCCCCCGCTCCCCGCGGGCGTGAATGGAAACCCGTGTACCCAGCGCCCGCTGCAGGCGCTCGGCCAGATCCCGCACCTCGGGCGCCACCGGCGCCGGCGCCGCCTGGCGGGCCTTCCTTGGCTTTCCGGCCGAGGCCACCAGCCTTTCCAGCTGGCGGACGGTCAGGCCTTCCGAGAGGACGCGGGCCGCCAGCTGGCGCATCTCGGACGGGCTGCCGACTCCCAGCAGCACCTTGGCGTGCCCCGTGCTCAGCTTGCCCTCGGCCACCAGCCGCCGCAGGTCCTCCGGCAGCTGCAGCAGGCGCATCATGTTGGCGACGTGGGACCGGCTCTTGCCGACGCGCTGGCTGACCTGCTCCTGGGTCAGCCCCAGCTCCTCGCAAAGCATCCGATAGCCCTGGGCCTCCTCGATGGGGTTGAGGTCTTCCCGCTGGAGGTTTTCCACCAGGGCGATCTCCATCATCTCGGTGTCCGACATCTCGCGGACCACCGCGGGGACCACCTTGAGCCCGGCTTCCCGCGCCGCCCGCCAGCGGCGCTCGCCGGCGACGAGCCGGTAACCGTCCCCTTCCCGGCGCACCAGGAGGGGCTGCACGATGCCGTGCTGCCGAATGGATTCCACCAGCTCGGCCATGGCCTGCGGGTCAAAGTCTCGCCGCGGCTGGTAGGGGTTCGGCCGCACGCGATCGATCTCGATGTGCTCGATGCGCTCCCCCTCGGTCCCGGCCGGCTGCACGCCGGGCAGGAGCGCCTCCAGCCCCCGAGCCTCGATGCCCCTAGCCAGCCCGCGCCTGCTCCTCGGCATAGGCCATCACTTCCTTTGCCAGCTCGGTGTAGACCTCGGCCCCCCGCGACCGGGCATCGTAGAGGATGACGGGCTGCCCGTGGCTCGGCGCTTCGGACAGCCGGACGTTGCGCGGGATGATGGTGCGAAACACCTTGTCCCGAAAGAACCGCTTGACCTCCTCCACCACTTGGATGGATAGGTTGGTCCGGCCGTCGAACATGGTCAGGACCACGCCGTCCAGCTCCAGGTCCGGGTTCAGGTGGGCCTGCACGGCCCGCAGGGTGTTGAGCAGCTGTGTGAGACCTTCGAGGGCGTAGTACTCGCACTGGATGGGCACGATCAAGCCGTCGGCGGCCGTCATAGCGTTGAGGGTGAGAAGCCCCAGGGAAGGCGGGCAGTCGATCAGGACGTAGTCGTAGCCGTCCCGTACCCCCTCCAGGGCCCGGCGCAGCCGCTTCTCCCGACCCGCCATGCCGACCAGTTCCAGCTCCGCGCCCGCCAGCTCGATGTTGGCCGGGACCAGCCACAGGCCCTGCACGGCTGTCGAGCGGATGACCTCCCGCAGGCTCCGTTCCTCGATGAGGACGTCGTAGATGCTACGCGCCACCCGGTTCTTGTCCAGGCCGAAGCCACTGGTGGTGTTGGCCTGGGGATCGATGTCGATGACCAGTACCCGCCGCCCCTGGGCGGCCAAGCAGGCGCCCAGGTTGACGGTGGTGGTCGTCTTGCCGACGCCGCCCTTCTGGTTGGCGATAGCGATCACGCGGCCCATTGGCGATCCCGCCTTCCTTCCGGGCCTGTGGCCAGCCGGTGGCACCGCCAGGCTCCGCTGTTCCACGTGGAACAGCAGCCCCATGTGACAAGCGTGCCGCCGCCACGCCTACCGGCGATGTTCCACGTGGAACATCGCCGCCCTCCCGCTGCCCCTCACCGCGAGATGGGGCGCTTTGGGATGCGAATCCGCACCTCGATCCACTCGTCCCCGTCCACCTGCTCGAGGCTCGCGGGTAGGCCGGCCCGCCGCAGGGTGTTCACCCCTTCCCGCACCGTGTTGATCAGGATGCGCACGTCCTTGATGGCCCGCAACCCTGACAACCGGCGCCGCCTTGCCGGCCGTCGCTCCCCTTCCAGCCGGGCGGTGACCAGTTCCTCCGTCTCCCGCACGCTCAGGTTGCGGGCGATCACCTCTTCCAGCACCATCGCCTGCTCCTCCGCCGACTCCAGGCGCAACAACGCTCGCGCGTGTCGCTCGGAAAGGCCGGCCGCCACGATTCGTTCTCGCACCGTCGGCGGAAGCCGCAGGAGCCGCAGCTTGTTGGCCACCGTCGACTGCTGTTTGCCGAGGAGTGCGGCCAGTTGTTCCTGGGTGAGCCCGAAACGGGACAGCATTTCCTGATAGGCCGCGGCCTCTTCGAAGAAGTCCAGGTCCTCACGCTGCAGATTCTCGACGAGGGCGATCAGGGCGGCCTCCCGATCGTCCAGGTTCCGCACCACGACGGGAACCTCGGTCAGCCCTGCCATCTCTGCCGCCCGCAAGCGTCGCTCGCCCGCCACCAGCTCGTACCCGCCCTCGGGTCGGGGTCGAACCAGCAGGGGCTGCAACACGCCCACCTGACGGATGGACTCGGCCAGTTCCGCCAGCGAATCGCGATCGAAACGCCTCCGGGGCTGGAAGGGACTCGGCAGGATGCGTGCCACGGGAACGCGGCGCACCGGTTCCCCTGTGGCCGGCGTCCATGCCCGCGCTCCCCCGCCTCCGACCCACGACAGCCATTGGCTGGGCTTCAACAGCGGCCACCCCCAACCCCATTTCGTTTCTCCGCCCGGGAATCGGGTCCTTTCGCGGTCCCGGCCACCGGTTCGCCACCGCCCGGCCCCGCCAGCGGCCGCTTGCGCGGCAGGCCCGGTCTCCGCGGGAAGGCGGAGGGCGTCGGGCGCTCCTTGCGGACCAGGAACAGCCACCGCTCGCCCCCGGACCAGGGCAGGAGGAACCGCCACTGGCCCGCGATCTCTCCGCCCACGGCCCGCACCGCGTTACGGCAAGCGTCGACCTCCTCCCGAGCCCGCGGTCCCTTGTACACCCATAGGCGCCCGCCAACACGCACCAGCGGCAACGCGTATTCCACCAGGACGTCCAGACGCGCCAGTGCCCGTGCCACGGCGACGTCCGCCCGTTCCCGCCACAGGCCGTCCCGCCCCAACAGCTCGGCGCGCTCCGCCCGCACCTCCACGCCCTCCAGGGCCAGTTCCCCGGCGGCCCGCTCCAAGAAGGCAGCCTTCTTCCGCACCGCCTCCACCAGCAGTACCCTCCAGGTATGACCGAGGACCACCCGCAAGGGGATGCCGGGAAACCCGGCGCCGCTGCCCACGTCCACGAGGAGACCGCTGGATGGCCATTCTTCCCGAAGCGCCAGTGGCAGCAGCGAGTCCAGATAGTGGGCGGTCAGCGCGGCGGCGTCGTCGCGCACGCCCGTCAGGTTGACCCGTCGCCCCGCCTCCTTGACCAGCTGCCAGTGCTGCCATAGCCGCTCCGTCGCCTCGGGGGTGAGGTCGATGCCCAGGCTGGCGGCACCGCGCCGCAGCCGTTCCCGCCATTCCCCTTCCTTCACCGCCACCCGCCTCCCGCCCCGCACCCGTCGTCCCGGCCCGGCACGGGGCCCGGCACCGGCGCCGTCAAGCCGTCGCCCCATGAACTCCCGCCCGCATAAAGCAACGAAGCCGGCCCTTGAGGCCGGCCCC
Organism: Bacillota bacterium; assembly: GCA_003242195.1. Taxonomy (GTDB): domain Bacteria; phylum Bacillota; class Sulfobacillia; order Thermaerobacterales; family Thermaerobacteraceae; genus ZC4RG37. Next base: position 12,417 of record QGUQ01000012.1, read on the forward strand.
GGCGGTGGGACGTCTCACCCGCGCCGGGCAGGTAGGATCACCACCCGCCGGTTGGGCTCGGTCCCCGTACTCTCCGTGCGCACATCCGGATGGTCCTGAAGGGCCAGGTGAATGATCCGGCGCTCCGCCGCGCTCATGGGCTCCAAGACCACCTGGCGGCGTGTCCGGCGAACCCGCTCGGCCACCCGCAGCGCGAGCCGCTCGAGCACCTCCCGTCGCCGCTGGCGATAGCCGCCCACGTCGACGATGATCCGCCGCCGCTCGTCGCTGATTCGCGCCGCCGACACGTTGACCAGGTACTGGAGCGCCTCCAGGGCGGCGCCTCGCCGGCCGATGAGGATCCCCAGGCCCGCGTCTCCTTCCACGCTAGCGGCGATGAACCCCGGATGCTCCTCCACCCGCACCTGCACCGCCAACCCGGCCCGCCGCGCCACTTCAGTCAGGAACAACCTGGCAAACCGGGCCTTGGTCAGCCGCGGCCGGGCCCGGATGACGGCATCGCGATGACCCACAAGCCCCAGAAACCCCCGCGCCGGTTCCTCCAGCACCTCGGCCTCCACGTCCTCCCGAGACACGCCCAGGCGCTCGGCGGCCGCCGCCAGCGCTTCTTCCACCGTGCGCCCCCGTACCTCGATCCAGCTCCACTCAGGAGGCCCCTCGATCATGCCGCTTGCTCCCCTTTCCGGCCGGACCGGCAGGCGCCGGTACCGCCGCCTGCCGGTTGGTCAGCAACTGCTGGGCGATCGAGAAGAGGTTGCTCGTTACCCAGTACAGGGCAAGGCCGGCCGGGAAACTCCAAGCGAACACCGTCACCATGACGGGCATCACGACCTGCATGGTTCGCTGCTGGGGCTGGTTGGCGCTGGCCATTGTCGTCATCTGCAGGTAGGTGGTCACGCCGGCCAGCACGGGAAGGGCGAAGAAGGGATCGGGCAGGCGCAAGTCCGGGATCCAGAGGAACGCACCGCTGCTGAAATCCCGCAGCGCCGCGAACAGGCCGTACAGGATCGGAAGCTGCACCAGGAGCGGGAGACACCCGGCCGCCGGGTTGACGTTGTTCTCCCGCCACAACTTCATGATCGCCTCGTTCGCCTTCTGGGGGTTGTCCTTGTACTTCTTCTGGATCCGCTCTACTTCCGGCTGCAGCGCCTGCATACGCTGCATGGATCGGATTTGGGCGAAGGTCAGCGGGAGCAGGACGAGCCGTACCAGGATGGTGAAGAGAATGATGGAGAGGCCCGCACTGCCGGTCAAGGATCGACTGAACTCCAGCCCCGCTTCAATGGCGTTGACG
>QGUQ01000289.1 GCA_003242195.1 Bacillota bacterium
CGCGGAAGGCGGCGATCGGGTGAGGGGGAAGGTCGTGGATGACCCCGCCCGTGTCGGTGCCCAGGCGGGGGCCGACGCCGGGCCACTCGACCCGCCGCACGGTGGGATCCAGCGTGTCGAAGAGGCGGTCGCGCCCGGCCGGCGGCAGGTGACGGGGATCGCCGTAGGCCGCCACCAGCGCCCGCAGCAGCGTCGTCTTACCGGCGTTGGTGTAACCGACCAGCGCCACCACGGGCACGCCCGTTCGCTCGCGCCGCTTGCGCTGGGTGGCGCGGTGGCGCCGCACCTCGGCCAGCAGGCGGCGCAGCTCGGTAATCCGGCGCCGGATCCGCCGGCGGTCCACCTCCAGGCGGGTTTCGCCCGGGCCCCGGGTCCCGATACCGCCGCCCAGCCGCGACAGGGCCTCTCCCATGCCGGCGAGCCTGGGCAGGAGGTACTGGAGCTGGGCGAGCTCCACCTGCAGTTGCCCCTCCCGGGTCCGGGCCCGCGCCGCGAAGATATCCAGGATGAGCTGGGTACGGTCGATGACCTTGCCGCCGATGGCCCGCTCCAGGTTGCGCTGCTGGGCCGGGGTGAGGTCGTGGTCGAAGATCACCACGTCGGCCGCCAACTGCTGCCGGGCCGCGGCCACCTCCTCCACCTTCCCGGGCCCGATCAGCGTGGCGGGTTCAGGCCGCCCCCGGCGCTGCCGGATCTCTCCCACCACCTCCGCACCGGCGGACACGGCCAGCTCGCGCAGCTCCGTCATCCGCTCGGTCAGGGTGAGCTCCCCCTTGCGGTCGAACTCCACCCCGACCAGCAGCGCCCTTTCCGGCAATTCGTAACGACGTACGGTGGTCACACCTCCGGTGGTCACATTGCCATCTTCATTCTACCGCGCGGCCCGATGGACGGGACACACACAGCGCAGCGGCGGCAGGAATACACTGGAACGGCCCCTGCGGAAGGGTCCCGGCCCGGAGGTGGTGTCATGCAACACCTCACGACCCCGCGCCCGTCGTCGCCCGAAGAGGCATTGCGCTGGATCGAAGAGGGCCGCATCGCGCCCCCGCAGGCCGTCCCCTACCTGCACGATCCCGGCCGGACACCGGCCAGGGACGACGCGGCTGCCGAGCGCGAGCGGGAACGCGAGATCGAAGCCACCATGTCGGAGCTGGATGCCTTGATCGGGCTCCGGCACGTCAAGGAGGTCGTCCGGGAGATCCGGGCCTACGTCACCGTCCGCGCCCGCCGGCAGCGAACCGGACTGGTCAACGAGCCCCTCACCCTCCACATGGTGTTCACGGGCAACCCCGGCACGGGCAAGACCACCGTCGCACGCATCCTGGCCCGGCTCTTCAAGGCGCTGGGCGTACTGGAAAAGGGGCACCTGGTGGAAGTGGAGCGCGCCGACCTGGTGGGCGAGTACATCGGTCACACCGCCCAGAAAACCCGGCAGGTGATCCAGGAGGCCGTCGGCGGGATCCTGTTCATCGACGAGGCCTATTCCCTGGCCCGGGGCGGGGAGAAGGACTTCGGCAAGGAAGCCATCGATACCCTGGTCAAGCAGATGGAGGACCTACGGCAGAGGCTGGTCGTGATCCTGGCCGGTTACCGCCAGGAGATGGCCTGGTTCCTGCAGGCCAACCCCGGGCTGCGATCCCGCTTCCCGCTGCACCTCACCTTTCCCGATTACACGGTGGACGAACTGGTCGCCATCGCCCACCAGATGGCCCAACAGAGAGATTACCGCCTCGACGCCTCGGCGGAGCAGCGCCTGCGCCAGCTCCTCACCCGATTGCCTCCCGGTCCCGGCGACCGCCACGGCAACGCGCGGACGGTCCGCAACCTCATCGAGCGGGCGATCCGCCGCCAGGCCGTGCGCCTCCTGGACCGGCCGCGGGCGACGCGTGAGGAACTCATGCGGCTGGCGGCGGTCGATCTCGACGGCCGAGGAGAGATGGACCCTTGAGGACGGCGCTGATCATTGGCCAGGCCAACGCCGGCAAGACCCTGTTCCTCCTGAACTTCGCCCGCTACCTCGGGTTGCGCCGCGCGGAGATGACGGTGCAGGCCGTGGCCGGTGGGAGCTACGCCCGCCCGTGCGACCTGGAGGCGGACCGGCCGCTGCTGGTCGGCGACGAGCCCCACACGACCCGCTGCCTGCAGTCGCTGGCGGTATCCCTCCCTGCCCGCAAGCGGGCCCGGGCGGTGCGGTTGACGGACTCCACCGGCCTGCTGGACGGCATCGACGAGGATCGACAGGTCCGCCTAGCCGTGGCCCAGACCCTGCGGGCCCTACGCCTGGCCGACGCCGTGCTGCATGTGATCGATGCCGACCGGGTGGGCCGCCAGGGGCGGTCGGCCATCGCGGAGGTGGAGCGGCAGGTGGCTCGCTACCTCCCGCTGCGGTCGCCCTACGCCATCCTGGCCAACAAGATGGACCTGCCCGCGGCGGCCCGGGGACTGGTGACGATCCGCGGCACCTTCCGCGGCCGGACGGTGCTGCCCATCTCGGCCCTGCGCCAGCAGGGCTTCCGGGAGGTCCGGCGCTTTGTGGCCCGTTACCTCTGACCCCGCCCCCGTCCCTCCTGCGGCCCGCGTAGCGGCCGTCGCCCTGGTGGCCGTGGCGCTCAGGCTCCTGGACGACGTCGTCGACCGGGAGGTGGACCGGGCCACCGGCCGCCCCAACTGGGCGGAGGGTCTTGGAGCGGCGGCCACGGCCTACGCCCTGGCCGCCCTGGCCACAGCGGCAGCCCTCTCTGCCCGTGACACCCTGTCCCTGTTCTGGGCCGGATATGCCTGGGGGATGGCCCACGATGGGACGGCCCGCCTGCCGCTGGGACTCACCGCCCGGCAGGAGACCGCCCTGGCGCTGGTCCTGTCCCTGGCTACCGTAGGACTGGCCCACACCCTCGGCGCCGTGGCGTTGGTCGGATCGATCCAGCTTCTAGACGACTGGCTCGACCTGCGGACCGACCGCGAGCTCGTCGCCCCGGGCGCGGTGCCCCGCAACTGGGCCGGGCGCCTGGGCCGGATGGAGGCCTTCCTTCTCGGCGTCGCCCTCGGCCTGGCCGCCGCCGCCAGGGACCCGCTGCAAGCCGTGACGGCCTGGGCGGTGGCGGCCCTCTTCATGGCCCGGAGCGCGCGGCGGGGAGGGCATCCGCTGGCGCCCGGCCCCGGCGGCGGGCCCCCGGAGTAGGCCCCCCTGGTACCGGACCCCGCCGGGGCGGGCCGGCCCCTGCCGCCATAGCCGGTTCCCGGGCCTGCCG
>QGUQ01000013.1 GCA_003242195.1 Bacillota bacterium
AAAGGGGGCATTAGGATTTTTGTTCGGTTTTGGGGGCTCGGGAATGTGTTAAAGGGCCCGGCCGTGGGGCCAATGGTCCCCCGCGTGTCCCATTCGGGCCCGGCCCGGGGCAGGCGGCCGATCTGGGCCGGTACGAAAACCAGCTGCTCGAACTGCATCCAGGGGCGGGTGGCGCCGTAGGGGCGGGAGAAGGGCTTGCCCGTTTCCGCCCGCCGCATGATGGCCAGCATCTGCTCGGGATCGGTGTTCCGCATGAGGACCAGCCACTGCAGCATCTGGTTGCGGTCCTGGGGACCGCTGAGCACGGCCACCATGAGGCGGTTGAAGCAGCGCCGGGCGAAGCCCGGTCCCAACCAGGCCACCAGACCGGCCACGGCCGCCAGGAGGACGACAAGGGCCAGAAGGGCGCCCCCGAAGGCCGCCAGCACGCGCCTCACCCCGTTCGTTGACAGTGGTCCAGGCCAGTCGTGCGTGTCGCCGGTCGCGCCCCTGCCGGTCATGGGCCTGCCGGCCGTGGGCCGTGCGCCGCGCCGCTGAAGGAGCGTCGTCCCGCGGCGACCGCATCACCGTGAGTGTTTCCGAGCAGTGGGCGGTTATGCAGGTAGGAACGGGCTCGGGCACAACCCGGCGGGCAACGTCCCTGATGCGGTGTGCTCGTAGGGTGAAACCCGTGGGGGGAAGGGAGGAGCGCAAACCGTCACGGCCGCAAGTCCCATGGTTCCACGGTCCCCACGATGAACCGCGGCCGGTCGGCGTCCACCGCCGCCAGCACGCCGGCCGAGATTTCCTCGTGGGTCAGCCAGCGCGAACGCCGGCCGTCCACGACGAAGCCGAGGATGACCTCCCGGTATCGGATGTTGGGGAAGGATGCGAACGTGGCCCGTCGCCGGGGGTCGGGCCGCGAGGGATCGGCCGTGGCGCTGCCCAGGACGTGGAAGAACCGCCCGGGGTGCTCGGGAGTGCCGACCAGACGCGCAACCGCCAGGGGAGCGGCGGGCGCGACGCTGTGGACCCAGACGACGGCCAGCTCGATGGGGCCGAAACGGGACCGGGCATCGGCCAGGGCGTTCGCCAAGGCACCCGTGTCGCGGTAGTCGACGGCGACGGGGTGGATGCTCCCCGCCCGCCCGGCGGCATCCCGCACCAGCGCGTCCAGCCGGCTCCGCCCCCGAGCCACCACCGACACGATGTAGCCGCGGGCGGCCAGCCCCAGGGAGGCGCCCCGGAGCATGCCGGTGCCCCCCACGACGAGCGCGTGGGGCTTTTGAGCCACCCCCTCGGCGTGCATCCTTTCCTTCCTCCTTTAGACCTTTAGATGATGTACGGCTGAGCGGGGCGAAGTGGGTTCACCACGCCCCGCTCTCTGCGCACCATTCCCTGACCGGGTGGTCAGCCCTGGACCCCAAAAGGCCATCTTACGAATTCAGGTATTTCTCCTTGCCGGGCGGAACGCCGTAGCGGCGGTAATACTCCCGGAACCGCACCTCGAGGGGTACGAAGGGGATATCGTAGCCGAAGGCCCTGGGCCCCCAGACCTTCAGCGCCTCGTCCGTCCGCATGATCTCCGGGGTGGGAAGGCCCACGACGGTGACGCGCTGCCCGTACCGGATGCGTTCCGTGGTGATGGCGAGCCCCGTTTCGTGGTCGAGGACGCAGATCAGGTCGGGAACGCTGGCGATCACCTCGCCGTCCTGGATCGCCACCAGGTGCTCGTTCTGAAAGCGGATGACCAGCTCGCTGCCACGGAACCGCCCCAGACCATGGATGACGGCCTGCCCGACGGCAAATCCCTCGCGGGTACGCCGCTCGACGTCGACCACCTTGCCCTCGAACAGGGGGATCGCCCGGCCGTAAATGGTGTCCTGCGTGGCCTCGCACATGGCTTCGATGGGATTGACGCCGCGACTCGACGCCGTCATCACCGCCCGCCCGATGGCCATCGCCATGGAGACCGTGCCGCGAACGGCCGTCCGCTTGAACTCCGCTCCGCTCATGGGGTAGTCGACCAGGTGGGAGTGTCCCCCCATCCGGATCGTCACACCCCGGGCCAGCCATTCCAGCTGGTAGTTGTCCGGCGTCTCGATGGTCACCACGGCGCCACGCTCGTCCGCCACCACGGCGGGGGTCCCCGCCACGCCGTACACGTGGAAGGTTTCCATCTGAAGCTCGGGGAAGGCGCGACCCATGCCATCCCCGTCCACGACCGGGATGTGCGCCCGGGCGGCCACCACAAAGGGAATCTGCGAATTGACCCCGCCGCATTCGATGGGGCAGGTGGCGTCGGCCTTCCTCCCCAGGCGGTGCTCGGCCGCCCGCAGGGCCCGCACCGCTTCCATGCCCTCCGGCACCTTTTCGATCAATACGGTCGGGGCGCCCATCATGGCCGTGGGCAGCACCAGCGCATCGTCATCCAGTTCTTCGGGGTCGAGGAGCGTCACCGGCCCCTCTTCGGCGATGGCCTGCTGCGCCATCAGCTTGCCGATGAAGGGATCACCGCCCCCTCCCGTCCCCAGGATGGCCGCCCCGACGGCCAGGTACTCCAGATCCTCCGCGGTGATCTGCCGCACGATCCTGCCTCCTCAAGGCTCCCCGGCGTCATGCATTCCTCAACTGACCCGCAGCCTTCACCTTGATCCGCACGGCGTTACCGGGGAGGTACGCCAGGGGTACCTCTTCCACTTCGATGACTCCCACGGTGTCGGGGTCGGCGCCGGCTTGAACGGCCTCGGCGCAGGCCGCCTCCTTCGCCTCTTCGAGAACCTGTTCGCGGGTGCGGTTCTCCAGGGAGAAGATGCGGTCCACCGTACCCGACACCTGGGCAATGGCGGCCCCCACGGCGTTGGCCACCTCGTAGTGGGGCGGCCGTTCGACCACGGAGACGCCCTCCAGCCGGTCCGGCAGGAGGATGCTCCCCCCGCCCACCAGGATGGCTGGTACGTCTCCCGCCCGCGTCTTGATCCGATCCACGGCCTCCTCCACCATGGCCACGGCCCGGCGGTGCGCTTGTTCGATGACGGCATCGGGAACGCGGATGAGGGAACGGTCCCCTAGATCGGCCATGCCTCGAGCCACTGCCACATCGGTCATGGTGAGGACGTCGCCACCGAAGCACAGGGCCCGCTCGACCACCTTGCTGCCCACGCTGTCGGGACCGATGCGCAGGCCTCCACCGGCGCCGCCCTCTTGCCAGCGAACGATGGAACCGCCCCCGAGACCGATGGAGATCAGGTCGGGCATCCGGAAATTGGTCCGCACCCCGCCGATCTCGACCGCTACCGCGGACTCACGGGGAAAGCCCCCCACGAGCACTCCCACGTCGGTGGAGGTGCCGCCCACGTCGATCACCACGGCATCCTCCCGCCCCGAGAGGAAACCGGCCCCTCGGATGCTGTTGGTCGGCCCGCAGGCGACGGTCAGGATCGGGTACCGAAGGGCATAATCCAGGGACATCAGGGTACCGTCGTTTTGGGACAGGAACAGCTCCGCCCGGATCCCGAGGCCGGCCAGGGCATCGGCAAAGGCCCGCGCCACGCGCTTGGCCACTTCGCTGACCGCGGCGTTGAGGACGGTGGCATTCTCTCGCTCCAACAATCCGACGCTTCCGATCTCGTAGGAAAGGGAGATGGTGACATCGTCCCCGGCCACGGCGGCGATGATCTCCGCCGCCCGTCGCTCGTCATCGTTGCGCACGGGGGAGAAGACCGACGTCACGGCGAAGGCCCGGATGCCCGCCTCGACGGCCTTCTCCGCGAAACGGCGGACGGCTTCCTCGTCAAACTCCGAGATCGGCCGGCCATCGTATTCCACGCCACCGGGAAGGATTGCCGTCGGGCCCTCCACGACCCGGCGGAGGTCCTCCGGCCAGGCGGCCAGGGGCCGAATGGCGTGGGTGGCGGGGGACCCCAGCCGCAGGATCCCGACGGGCAACAAGCCCCGGCGTTCGATGATGGCGTTGGTCACCTGGGTGGTGCCCAGCATGGCATGGGTGATCTGGGCGGGATCCACGCCGGATTCCTGGACGACCTGGGAGACCACCCGCGTGATCCCGGTGATCACGTCGTCCGTCACCGCTGTCTTCGCCTTCGCCACCACCCGCCGGTTCTCGTCCATGATGACGGCGTCGGTGTTCGTCCCGCCCACGTCAATCCCGAGCCGATAGCGCATGCTGCGAAGCCTCCTCGATGGGCACGTAGTCAAAGGGATAGCCAAAGTACCGGGGCCCGGCCACCCGCAGGCCCTCGGCCGATCGCCAGATGGGTGCACACGGCATGCCGAGGACGGTCACCCGCTGCCCGTAGGCCAGTCCCTCCGTCGTGATGGGCGTGTAGGTCTCCGAATCCAGCACCGTGATCAGGTCCGGAACCATGGCGATGGGAACCCCGTCCTTGATGGCCACCAGGTTCTCGTTCTGGAACTCGATGCGCAGCACCGAGCCGCGATCGGCATCGAGGCCTTCGAGGGTGGCGGTGCCGCGGACGAAGCCGCCCGCCGTCCGGCGCAGGACGTCCACGATCTTGCCGTGGAAGAGCACGGCGCCCTCGGTGGCTTGCAAGAGCGCGTCCAGGGGGTTGTCCCCGGCGGCCGCCCGGCGCAGGGCCCGGCCGATCTCGATGGCACGCCGCATGGTACCGGGAATGACCGCTTCCTCGACCCGTTCCCTCGGCATGGGGTACAGGGCGATGATGGAGGACCCGCCCATGGCCACGGTCGCCGTCCGGCTCAGTCGCTCCGTCCACTGGTTGTCGATGGTCTCGAGGAGGACCAGGTTGCCCTTTTCGTCCACGATGGCCATGGGGGTGGCGGATACGCCCGCCAGGTTCATCGAGCACATGGGAATCTCGGGGAACGCCCGTCCCATGCCGTCGGCGTCCAGAAGGGGCAAGCCCAGTTCCGCCGCGGCCACGATGGGGATGGTGGAGTTGATCCCGCCCGCCTCGGCCGACATCAAGGCCACGACGGGCCGGTCCAGGTAGGACTCGATGGCCCGAACCACACGCGCCAGTTCCCGGCCATGGGGGATCTTCTCGACCAGGACCGTCGGTGCGCCCATCATGGCGACGGGCAGCACCAGGCCGTCACGGGGGAGGTCCGCGACGCCGACCAGCGGCACCGGCCCGTGCCGTTGGAGGGCCTCCAGCGCCATCAGCTTGCCGATGTAGGGGTCACCACCGCCGCCGGTCCCCAACACCGTTGCCCCCAGGGCCAGATCTTCCAGTGCGGTCACGTCGATGACGGCCATTTCCCCCAACTCCCGTCGGACTCAGATTTCGACCTCGCCGAAGCGAGGCGCAGGCCGCCCCTGCAACTGCGCCACCAGCTTCATGAGCACGTAATACAGGAGGCCTGCCGCAAAGAGGGCATTCAGGGTGGGAATTCCCCAGGCCACCTTGTAGCCGATGTACGAGGACGCGATCCACGTGACCAACATGACGGGATTCCACGTCTCCATGCGTTCAGGGATCGTGCCCCGCGCGGCACTCTCCTCCAGCTCCGCCCGGTACCGCCTCAGGATGAAGTAGTCGACGACCATGATGCCGGCCAGGGGCGGAATGGTGACGCCCAGCATGGTCAGGAAGCCCTGGAACTGCTGGAGAATGCCTGCCGCCGAGAGGATCGAGCCCACGAGACCCACCAGGATGGTGATCAGGCCTCGGTTGATCTTCCGCCCCCACACCGTGTCGATCAAGTTGGCGAAGCCAAGGGACGCCGAGTAGAGGTTCCAGTCATTGATCTTCAAGGTTGCGGAGATGAGAACCAGCGTGCCGATGACGCCGCTGGTCGACGTGACGATGTGGATGACGTCCGCGCTCTTGACGGCGTGGGCCAGAAGGACTCCGATGAGGCCGATGAGATACTCCCCCAGTGTCACCCCCACCACCGTCTGCTTGACCACATCCCACGGAGACCGGTTGAAGCGGGTCATGTCCGGAGTGATCACGGCACCGACGATGAACCCGCCGGCCACGAGGGTGGTGCCCGCCGCCAGGCTGAGCTTGGGGCCGGGAGGCGGAGACGTCATCAACTCGGCGAGGGAGTGCTGGGAGAGGGCGCTGACGATGGAGTAACCCGCCAGGGCCAGGAAGGCGGGCACCGTGATGTAGGCGGTCCACGCCATGGAGAGGAAGCCGTAGACGACGATGAGGGTGACGACCATGCCCGTGATGAAGCACCATGCCCAGACCGGAAGCCCGCCGATCAGGGCGTGCACACCTTCGGCGAAGACCGCGTTCTGAATGCCGAACCAGCCCACGAGACTGACGGCGATGATCAGGGAGATCAACGTCGAGCCGAATTTGCCGAACCCCGTCCACCGGCCGAGCACGGTGGTGCTCAGCCCCTCCCGCTGGCCCGCAATGCCCGTCAGGATCGACACCACTTCCAGAATGACCGCACCCAGGGTGATGGCCCAAAAGGCATCCCAGAAGGACATGCCGAAGCCGAGGGTGGCCCCGAGCAAGAACTGGGACAGGGCGGACAGCTGTCCAAATCGCTGGACCGCGACGCTGACCCAGGAGTAACGGGCGGATTCGGGAACGCGGGTCAGGGCGTAGTCATCGTGCCCGATCTGTGCTCCTTCCACATGGCTGCTGATCGTCGTAGCCATGACCGACCCCTCCGCCTTTTTCATGAGATGTTAAGAAAGGGCGCGACGAGAATCATCGTTCCCGGCATGAAAACTTTCGTTTTTGTTTTGTGCATATTGCACAAGAAAGGAGCGGTCGGGGAGATCCCGGCCATGGCCCGCCCGGCTGGAGAACGGCGTGGCCGCAGGAGCCAGCGGCCGAGGGCGGAAGGGACAAGCCCCTTCACGAGTGACTGGCGCGGTAAGCCCGGAGGGCCAATCCCAGCAGGTAGAAATTCTGGGGGTCGCTCACGTCGATGCCCGTCCGCTTTTCGAACTGATTCAGGCGATAGCGGACGGTGTTGCGGTGCAGCGAAAGGATCTCCGCTGCCCGCGACACGTCGCCGCGGGCACGGACCAGCGCCTCGACCGTTTCCAGCATGGCCGCGCGCTGGTTGGGGGGAAGTTTGAAGACCGGACCGAGGAGGGCTTCGATGAGCGCCTGGGCATCCTCCGAGCGGTACCACCCGTAGAGGTAGCGCTCCGGCCCGATTTCCTCGGCGGTCACGACCGCCGCCGAGCCGCGAAGGGCGTAGCCGAGGTGCAGGCTGTGCTTGGCATTCCGGTACGACCTGCGCAGCCCGTCGATGCCGCGGTCCGTGGTACCGACGCCTCCGGACAGGGGCAGGTCATGACCCGATTTGCGAACCCGCTGAATCGCCTCCAGCAGGAGCTGGCGGACCTCGTCCGTCGACCAGACGGGGCGGTCCGGGTGCCGGAGGACCACCAGGAACGTACCGGGTTCCGGTGCCACGCCGTAGGCCCACCACCCCCTGCTGCGGGCATGTTGCTCCAGGATATCCAGCACGATGCTCTCCATCTCCGAGGCCTGCGCGTCCGTCCACGCCCGGGAACGAACGAGATCCACGTAGTCGGGGATGCGGAGCAGAGCCACCGTATGGTGGGCGGAGAGGTCCCAACCGGCCTCCCGGGCCCGGGAGACGACCTCCGGCTTCACGGCCGACGTCGACAAGACCAGCTCCCTGATCAGATCCAATTTGGACCGCAACCGGATCTCCCACGTCATCCAGCGGTGTTCCAGGGAGGAGTGAATGATGGGGGCCGCCACGGCAAACAGGCGCTGCACGACGAAGTCCTGATGGGGCCGGTCGGCGTAGACGCCATGGATGAGATACGCCGTTTCCACCCGGTGCCTCAACTTGATGACCATCACCGCATGGAGGCGGCCCTCTTCTCGGTACAGCATCGGGTGGGCCGGTTCTTCGTCCCAGGAGACAGGCGGCAGGTCCCTCTCGGCGGGATCCAGGCCCGGCCAGGGCGCCATGCGGCAGCTGCCATTCAAGGACTCCCCCAGCAAGGCCACGATACTTTCGACCGCCTGCCCTTCACGCCACGCGTTGAAGACCCGGCTGATCGCCGCGTCCAGTCGCTGGTAGGCCGCCAGCAACGCGTTCTGCTTCAGCAGGGCCAGTCTCTCGGCGACCGCCATGACGCTCACGGGCCCGAGGTCCAGCACGGGCATCTGGTACCGGTCCGCCAGGAGCAACAGCGACTTGGGAACCGCCGGCCGGGGCGCGTGTTCGGGCAACCCCGCCGACGACGCCCCGTCACCGCGGGCGGCCTCCCGGGGGGCAGCGGCGCAGCCCGCGCCCCGGAATTGAACGAGCAGCCCGCTGGCGCCCACAGCGCTCAGGCGGCGAATCAGGACGTCCAGCCATGGCGACGTCGGCGGGACCACGTAGGGCGGCAAGTAGTACAGGACGCGGCTCGTCCACGGCTGGTCCCTGAGCGGTGTCTCACAAAGCATGATGGCGTCGACGGGCCGGTCGAGCCCGGACGCCCCCGCGAGGACGGTAATCCCGGCCATGTCCTCTTGCTGCAACAGCTCGCGCAACGTGACGCTCAAGGACTGCCAGCCCCTTTCCGCTCGGCACCGCTGGCGGTGGCGTACCTGAGCCCTTGAGGGCCGCCGGCCGGCAGCCGCGCTACCCCTTTGACCCCGGCCGCCGCCGGCGCGGCCTCACCCTCAGGGGGCCAGGGTCGCCGCCACCGCGGCCTGCCCCAGACTGATGCCTCCGTCGTTGACCGGTACGTCGCGGCCCGTCCAGACCTCCAGGGCGGCGCCAGCGAACAGGTCCTTCAGGTCCTCCAGGAGCAGCTGGTTCTGGAACACGCCGCCCGACAGGACCACCACGTCAGCCCCGTGGGCCTCGGCGAGGGCGGTTGCCGCCCGGTAGATCCCTTCGGCCAGCCCGCGATGGAACGCCCGGGCGATGGCGGCCGCATCCCGACCGCGCAGCCGGTCTGCCACCACCGCCTCCAGCAGGGGGCGAAAATCCAGCTCCCGCCCGTCCCAGGGCATGGGATAGGCGCCGGCCGGCGCCGCGCCGCGGGCCAGATGCTCCAGCCAGATGGCCGCCTGCCCCTCGAAGGTGATGCCGCCGGAGAAGCCCACCAGGGCGGCCACGGTGTCGAACAAGCGCCCGGCGGACGTGGTGGGAAAGACCCGCACCCGTTTCTCCACCAGCTTCCACGCCGTGGCGAAGCGCCCGGGAAGGGCCAGCCGCTCCCGGACCTCCGCCGCCAGATCGGGGAGGTCCACGAAGAACCCGGCCGCTGCCTGGGCGGGAAAGCGGGCCGCCGCATCCCCACCGGGCAGGACGGCGTAGCGCAGGTGGCCCTCCCGGCTGAGGCCCTCTTCCAAGCTGCCCACGAAGAACTCCCCGCCCCAGATGGCACCGTCATCCCCGTACCCCGTACCGTCGAAGGCCACGCCCACCACCCTGCGGCCCATCTCGCCCCGCTCGGCCAGGACGGCGGCGACGTGGGCCCGGTGGTGCTGCACGCCGTGATGGGCGCGGGCAGGAAGGGAGCGGGCGAAGGCGGAGGACCGGTAGTCGGGATGGAGGTCGAAGGCCACCACCGTTTCCTCCACCGGCACCTCGTACATGCGGAGGAGGTCGTGCACCACCCGCTCGAAGGCCTGGTACGCCTCGTAGTGCTCCAGATCCCCGATGTGCTGGCTCGTGATGGCCTGGCCCCCCACCACCAGGGTGACCGTGTTCTTGAGATCGGCCCCCAGGGCCAGGACGGGCGCCCCGGCCGGCAGGGAGGCAACGGGCAACGGCGCGTATCCGCGCCCGCGGCGGATCACCATGGGGCCGAAGGGGCCGACGCGGGTGACGGAATCGTCCACGTACCGGGCGATGGGGCGCTCGCCCATGAGGAAGGCGTCGGCGATGTCCCCCAGGCGCCGGCGGGCGTCGTCGTCCTCGTAGACAGTGGGCTCGCTGGACCGGTTGGCACTGGTCATGACGAGCACCGGGGGCGCGCCGAAGTGGAAGAGCAGGTGGTGGAGGGGCGTATAAGGGAGCATGACGCCCAGATCCCGATTACCGGGCGCGACGCCGGGCAATTCCCGCCGGGCCGGGGCCAGCACGATGGGGCGCGCCGGCGAGGTGAGCAGTTCTTCGGCCTCGGGCGACAGTTCCACCACCGTCCGGGCGGTCTCCACGTCCCGCACCATCAGGGCGAAGGGCTTGTCCTCCCGCCGCTTGCGCTGGCGCAGCGTCGCCACGGCGCGGGCGTTCTCCGCGTCACAGGCCAGGTGGTACCCGCCCAGACCTTTGACGGCCAGGATCCACCCTTCCTTGAGCAGGGTCGCCGCCCGGGCGATGGCCTCCCGGTCGTCGCGAACCGGGTCGCCCGCACCCAGGAGGTAATAGTGGGGCCCGCAGCGGGGGCAGGCGACGGGCTGGGCGTGGAAGCGCCGGTCCCGGGGGTCGGCATACTGGGCTGCACACAGCGGGCACATCTCCCAGGCCCGCATCGTGGTGCGGCAGCGGTCGTAGGGCAGTCCCTCGATGACCGTGTACCGCGGCCCGCAGTCCGTGCAATTGATGTAGGGATACAGATAGCGGGGGTCGCGGGGGTCGAACAGCTCCTCGAGGCACGCCGGGCATGTGGCCATGTCCGGAGGAATGCGGGCGGTCGGACGGTCGCCGCCCGCGCTGGCCCGGATGACAAAGGCATCGTGCCCCTCCAGGGGCACGTCCTGGATCTCCACGGAGGTCACCCGCGCGGCCGCTGGCGGCCGCTGCTCCAGGTCGGTGACGAAGCCCTCCAGGGCGGCGGGCTCGCCCTCGGCGTGGATGACCACGCCCTCCACGCCGTTCAGGACCCAGCCGGTGATCCCCCACCGCTCTGCCACGCGGTAGACGAAGGGACGAAAGCCGACCCCCTGGACCACTCCCCGGACCCGGATGCGCCACGCCGCCTTCATCGCCGTCCCTCCCGCGCTGCCGTGAAGGGTCGATGTCGGTGACCGGAGCCGGAGTGCTGGATTGCTGGAGTGGGGGCCGGGGCGATCCTCGTCAGCCGGGCAGCCCGCCGCGTTCCCCGCCGGCCGGCGGGGTGGCGAGGCAGGTTCGTCCCAGATAACCCACCTGCACCACCCGCCCGTTTTCCACCAGGACGGGTACCGCCCGGCCCCCGGTGAGGTCCACGAGGCGCCGGAAGGCCTCGGGATCCGCCTCGACGTCGTACTCGCGGAACTCCCGGCCCTCCAGCCACAGCGCTTCCCGCAGCTCGCGGGTGTAGGGGCAGGTGGGGGTGCCGTAGAGTTCAAGCATCGCCGGTCACCACCGCCAGTCCCTCACGCACGACGTGGTAGACGGATGCGTGGACCTCCTGGATGCGGGGCACGTAGTCCGACCGCACCACGATGGCGATGTCGGCCAGGCCACGGCGCACTACCTCGCCGCCGTCGTAGCCCAGCAGTGCCAGGGTGTAGAGTCCGCGCTTGCGCGCTTCTTCCAGGGCGAGGACGATGTTGCGGGAGTTCCCGCTGGTGGAGATGGCCGCGACCACGTCCCCGGGTCGCGCCTGGGCGATCACCTGGCGTAGGAAGATGACCTCGGCTCCCACGTCGTTGGCCAGGGCCGAGATCACGGCGGGGTCCATGGCCAGGGAGACGGCCGGCAACGGCCGCCAGCCCCGAGGCGGGAGGCTCATGTCCAGGGCCCAGTCGTTGGCGTCGGTGGCCGATCCCCCGTTGCCCAGGAGGATCAGCCGGCCCCCGGCCTCAAGGCGTTCCGCCAGGATCTGGATGACCCGGAGGATGGCGCCTGCCTGGGAAGCGGCGACCGCCTCCCGCAGGCGGGCCGTGTCCTCCGCCTTGGCCGCGATGGACGCGGCCACCTCCCCCACCAGCTCCGCGGTCTCCCGTTCCCGCCCGGTGAGGAAGGGGTAGAGGAACCCGGCCGCGCCGGCGTCACCGGCCGCGGCGCCCCGGTGTTCGAAGAAGACGTGGACCGTCTCCCACAGGGTGTGATAGAGGATCTCCAGCATCTCCTGGTGGACGAAGGGGTCGTCGTCGGCCGGCTCCACCCCGCCATCGGGCGTGCCGGCGCCTGCCGGGCCCTGCAGGGCGAGGCACAGCACGCCGCGGCGTCGTGCCTCAGCCAGCGCGGCGGCCACTTCCGGGTCGCCCTCGGGCGGACCGATCCCGATGAACACGTCCTCCGGGCGCAGAAGGGCCTCCAGACCCCCGGGCAACAGAGGCGACAGGTCCACGGCCGGAAGCGCCCTCTTGCCGACGATGACCGGATGGACGAACTCCACCGCCACGTGCTGGGCGTCGGTGGCATAGACGCCCCGCCCCGCGGCCACCAGGCGGCCCCCCGCAAGGAAGCGGCCCGCCATCTCGCGGCAGGCGAGGGCGAGCCGCTCCGCTTGGCCGGGGAAGAAGCGGGCCGACACGTCGTTGCGATACAGCAGGCGCTCCCTCACCCACCGTTCCGATAGCATCATGCCCGAACCTCCGGCCCTCCCTAGCAAATACGCGGCAAGGGATCGCCCACCAGCATGTCCACCACGCGCGTGCCGCCGAAGGACGAGCGGGCCAGGACCACCCCCGCGGGTTCCGCCCCAATCTCGCCGATGCGGGCGGCTTCCTCCCCGCCGGGAACCCCCCGCAGGGCCTCGAGGGCCGCCTCGGCATGCTCCGGCGATACCACGGCCAGGAACTGCCCCTCGTTGGCGATGTGCAGCGGATCGAGCCCCAGGATCTCGCAGGCACCCCGCACCGCCGGCCGCACGGGGATGGCCTCCTCGTCCAGCAGGACCGCCACCCGGGCCTGCCGGGCCAGTTCGTTCAGGGCCGTGGCCACGCCGCCGCGGGTGGGGTCGCGCATCCACCGGATGCCGGAGCCCGCCGCCTCGATCATGGCGGAGACCAGGGGCCACACGGGCCGCGTATCCGAAGTGAGGTCGGCCTCCAGGTCCAGTTCGCCCCGGGCCAGCAGGACCGTGATCCCGTGGTCGCCGATGGGCCCCGAGAGCAGGATCTGGTCCCCCGGCCGCACCGACGCCGCCGACAGGTGGACGCGGGGATCCACCACGCCGATGCCGGCCGTGGTGACGTAGAGCCCGTCGGCCTTGCCGTGTTCCACCACCTTGGTGTCCCCGCCGACCACCCGGACACCGGCATGCCGAGCGGCCTCGGCCATGGCCGCCACCTCTTGCTCCAGGACCTCCGCGGGCAGGCCGGCCTCCAGGATCCACGTGGCCACCAGGGCCAGGGGTCGGGCGCCGGAAACGGCCAGGTCGTTCACCGTACCGTGAATGGCCAGCTCGCCGATGGACCCTCCCGGGAACCGCAGGGGCTTGACGACGAAGCTGTCCGCCGTCAGGGCCAGGCGGAGGCCGCCGGTGCCGGGGAGCTCCACGCATGCCGCGTCCCCCAACTCGGCGAGCACCTCGTTGGCCAGGTAGGGTAGCATCAGGCCCTCGATCAGCCGCCGGCTGGCCTTGCCCCCGGCGCCGTGGGCCAGCTCGATGCTGGCGTCCGGGAAGCGCACGCGGGTCGTCTCCATGGGGATTCCCCGCCTCTCCCTCTTCAGACTTGCCGGACTCGGACATTACGCCACGTCAGGCGCAGGGGCGCCGCCCGGGCCAGGACAGCCCCCTGGACCCCGCAGGGCCCGCCCACGTCACCCGCCCGCGGCCTGCCGCAGGTAGACGTGGTGGTAGTAGGCGGCGCACGCCCCCTCCGAGGATACCATCAGCGCTGCCTCTT